>JAUMVS010000042.1 GCA_030530045.1 Phoenicibacter congonensis | reverse complement strand
CTAACGTGAGTAGGATGAAAAAGAAGCTTGGAGATATGTGGCGTAGGTACGCTACAAAACACTGATTTTATTATCAAATTATACATATCAAGGAGTCACTTACATGGCAAAATCAATCAGATGCAATATGTGCGGTAAGGTGTTCGATATCTGGGATGCGCAGGAGGACTTCTCCATCGAGCGTCTTCTCGGATACGGTACAAAGCATGATGGTGATGCACTCCAGCTCGACTTGTGCTGTGACTGCATGGAGAAGATTATTGACAAGTGCAAAATCTCTCCCATTATCCCGTTAGACTGGGAGGACGATGAATGACAGCATTAGATGCCTGCGAGCAGGCTTATAAGAATGGTTATAAGGATGGGTACGACGCTGCTCTCGCCGCCGCCGGTGTGCATTTCGTAGAGGGATGTGGCTGTACATCCAACATCAAGGTGTTTGGGCTTGAAGACAGCATTCGCGGAGCAAAGTTCCCTATGGCGACGGATGTTTCCATCCTGACAACAGAGCTGACAAAGGGGATTAAGGCTCTTGCCCAGAGCGGCAGAGGCGAAGGGCATGACCAGTGGCTCACTGGCGTGATTGTCCAGTTCGATTTCACCTTCAGTAACAAGGGATGGGTTGAGGCAGAGCGCTATCACTTCCTCGATTTCATCAGTTCGCAGAGCACTATGCACCGAATCACGAGGTTCGAGCTTGATGATGCCTATAACGAGTACGTTGACAAGGAAATCATTGAGATTATGAAGAACAAGGTTCGTGAGTATAACGCTCTCGTTGAGTCCGACGCCTCCGAGGACGAGAAGAAGCGAAAGTACCTTGAAGTCCTCTACAATAACCCGGCTGGGTTCCGGCTGACGGCAAGGATGACAACAAACTATCGGCAACTCAAAACCATTTACGCGCAGCGTAAGAACCATCGGCTCCCCGAGTGGAGAGAGTTTTGTTCCTGGCTTGAGACACTCCCGCATAGCGAGCTGATTACTGGCAAAGATGAGGGGTGAGTTAAACGAGAAGCAGAATCCTGAACCCAGACAGGATGCGACAGCTTATCGACTTCAAAGGACTTGACATTGACGGGTATATCTACCCGACTGATATTGACGGCCTTATCGAGTATAAGGATTCCGAATACATAATCTTTGAAATTAAATATGGCGATGCCGTGGTGCCGCTCGGACAAAGGCTTGCTTTACAGCGTATGGTGGACGATTTCACCAAAGTTGGGAAGCAAGCCGTTGCTTTTGTCTGTGAACATACGGTGCGAGATTCCAACAAACCAGTTGTAGCCGCTTGGTGCAAGGTTCGGGAAATCTACTACGGAGGAGAGAAACAGTGGAGAGCCCCCGATAAAGAAATCTCCGTTCGTCAAGCAGTCGATAGCTTTCAAAAGCATTCAAGATTGGTATTCCAAAACGAGGAGGTGAAGAATTGAAAGTATACGCAATCTCTGGACACGCACAGAACGGCAAGGACACAGTTGCCGGTATGATGGCTCAGAAGTTTAGAGAACATGGCGACACAGTTCTCGTCGCTCATTATGCAGACTTGCTCAAGTACATCTGCCGAGCCTATTTCGGTTGGGACGGGCAGAAGGACGAGCGCGGCAGACACATTCTCCAGTATGTCGGGACGGATGTTGTGAGGCAGAAACGTCCGAACTTTTGGGTAGACTTCATCATTTCAATCCTTACGTTGTTTGATGGCAACTGGGATTATGTACTGATTCCAGACTCTCGGTTCCCAAACGAGGTTGACGAACTGAAACGTCATGGATTCGATGTTCAGCATCTTCGCATCGTGCGTCCAAACTTTGTTAGTCCTCTCACGCCGGAGCAGCAAAAGCACCCGTCAGAAACTGCTCTGGACAATGTAACGCCGGATTTCACAATCGTGAACGACGGTACGTTGGAAGACTTAGACGCACTGATTACCAATTATATGAAGGAGTACATATATGAGCACAAAGACTAAGGGCTATTACGATATCGAAATCGATTTTGAGAAGGCACTGATGGACGGTGGCGTTGTTGAGGAAATCTTCTACCTCAATGATTTGAAGCAGAGAAAGATTTATCTCAACTCTGACATTGACCAGCTCACCGTTGCTGATGTGGCGAGGCATATTCTCCAGTTCAATAAAGAAGATAAGGGCAAGGCGATTGAAGACCGCACACCGATTCTGTTGTACATCGTTTCCAATGGCGGAGAAGTTGACGCCGGGTTCGAGCTCATCGACGTTATCCAGAGCAGCAAGACGCCTGTGTACACCGTCAATCTCGGCTACCAGTACAGCATGGGCTTCTTAATCGGACTGGCGGGACACAAGCGTTTCGCTACCGTTAATGCCAAGTATCTGATGCACGACGGCTCAAACTTCGTGTACAACTCCGGCGCAAAGGCGCAAGACCAGATGGAGTTTAACCGCAAGGTTGAAGAGCGCGTCAAGCAGTACATTCTTTCTCGAAGCAAGGTGACAAGCACTGAGTATGACAGCAAGCTGCGTGTTGAATGGTACTTATTCGCAGACGAAGCCAAGGAGAAGGGCTTTGTAGACTATATCATCGGCGAGGACTGCGATATCGATTCTGTAATTTAAGGAGGCTCCTATGGACGAGTATCTCGGCTTTAAGGAAGTAACCCTGAATGATGAAGAGGTGTCCTCCCTTTTTCAGCCAGATTCACACAACACATTCGGTTGTGTAATGAATCAGTACCTTGTGGCGAATGACGCACAAGGCAATAACATCGGATTGTTTAGAAGCAACGACGAGCGCATGGTGAAAGTTCCCTACAAAACCGTGAAGGGGCGCTTCCTCGGTACTGTAAAGCCGAGAAATATCCAGCAACAGATGGCGCTTGACTTGCTCTACAACAACGATATCACCGTAAAAATCATCACGGGCAAGTTTGGAACTGGTAAGGACTTCCTGATGTGCGCTGCGGCTACAGACCTGCTTGAACATAACAAGTTTGAGAAAATCGTTTATGTCCGCAACAACATTGAGGTTAAGAACTCCAAGCCTATCGGGTTCTTGCCGGGTAGCTATAACGAGAAGATGATGCCGTTCGCTATGCCGATGGCAGACCATCTTGGCGGCATTGATGGACTGAGCTTGATGATTAGCCATGGACAGATTGAGATTGTCCACCTCGGTTTCATTCGAGGGCGAGACATCAAAAACTCAATCATCATCTGCTCCGAGGCAGAGAACATGACGAAAGAGCACATCCAGCTCCTTCTCGGACGAGTCGGCGAGGGCTCTGCTCTGTGGATTAACGGAGATTTTAAGCAGTGCGACGCAGAAGTTTTCCAGAAAAACAGCGGGCTCATGGTTGCCGTTGATAAGCTCAAGGGGCATCCGCGATTCGGATACGTCAAGCTGCTCAAGACTGAAAGGAGCGAAACGGCGGCAATGGCCGACCTGTTAGATTGACATGAAGAAACTGACAATCCTTGTTGATATGGACGATACGATTGAAAACCTGCTTAGTTGTTGGGTTGAATATCTAAACCACAAATACGGATTGCGAGTAAAGACGGACGATGTACGCGATTGGGACTTATCCCTCGCGTACCCGTCCCTGACGGACGAGCAAGTATATGCGCCGCTTTATGACGACAGACTCTGGCATAACGTCAAGCCATTACCATATGCGGTATTTCTTCTGAAGCGCCTGAAGGAGAAGGGGCATGAAATCTATATCGTCACAAGCTCGAACTATCAGACGCTCAAGACGAAGATGGACGCTGTGTTATTCAGATACTTCGATTTCATCGACTGGAATCACGTCATCATCACAAACAACAAACAGATGGTAAGGGGCGATGTCCTCATTGACGATGCCCCGCACAATCTGGTTGGAGGAGAGTATCAGAAAATCCTCGTAAACTCTCCGCATAATAGAGCTTTTGATGCAAAGGCTCACGGAATGAAAAGGGCAAATTCATGGCTCGATGTATATCGGTATATTCACGAAATGGAATCCGAGCCGAAACTTTAGGAGGTGATGATTTGGAGCAGGTAGTTGTGTACTCCACAGGATGCCCACGATGCAAGATTCTTGAAAAGAAACTTACAGAGAAGGGCATCAGCTTCACAGAGAATAACTCTGTTGAGGAAATGCTTGAACTCGGGATTATGGAAGTCCCCGTCCTGCAGATTGGCGGCGAGCGATTGAATTTCTCGCAGGCTGTCCAGTGGGCAAATAATCAGTAATACATATAGGAGAGAATATGGAAATTCAGTTAAAGCTTTCTAAGGACTTTGAGCGGTGCCTTGAGGAATTAAAAAAGAAGTACGGTGAGGATTTTGAGTTTATCAACGGCGTTCATCCGAGCCAGCTCGACTTCTCAGAGTTTATCGACAACTTCGTGGATAAAGACACGCTCGCGGACTCCAGTATTGACCCGAATGCGAATGCAAACCACAAGGATATCCGCAGTTTTATGACAGAAAAGGGCAAGAGCGAGGACAAGCTCTTCGGCCTCAATAAGATTTTTATGGAAATCAAGAAGCGTTGGGGGCTGCGCACGGCAAAGCAGTGGCTTGAGTGTGAGTTCAGCCGCGCCTTCTACCTGAATGACAGCACAACGGCGAGCTACTTCCCGTACTGCTGGGCGAACGACTTCACCCGGCTCGCTCAGGAGGGACTGTTCTTCCTTGATAACTACAACAACGAGGGGCCGAAACACCTCACAACGTACTTTGACGATGTGATTGAGTTCGTTTCCTTCCTCTCAAACCGTCAGTCTGGCGCTGTCGGTATGCCCAATGTTCTGATTTGGGCTTGGTACTTCTGGAAAAAGGATGTTGAGGAAGGGTACTACATGAAAGACCCGGACTACTACCTGCGTCAGCAGTTCCAGAAGCTCATTTACCGTCTGAATCAGCCGTTCCTGCGCATCGACCAGAGCGCATTCACGAACGTGAGCATCTTCGACCGCCCGTATTTAGAGTCTCTGTTCGGCGGCGTGGAGTTCCCGGACGGCACACTGGCGATTGATAACATCGAGGAACTGATTGAGTGTCAGAAAACATTCATGGAAGTCGTGAGCGAAATCCGTGAGACAAATATGTTTACATACCCGGTGCTGACATACTCTCTACTCTATCAGAACGGCAAGTTCGTGGACGAGTCGTTTGCAAGATGGTGCTCGAACCACAATATTCGTTGGAGCGACAGCAACTTCTTCGTCAGCGATAACGTCGGTGTCCTCTCGAATTGTTGCAGACTCCTGAGCGATACTAAGAAGTTGGATGCGTTTATCAACTCTATCGGCGGCACGGCTCTGTCTGTTGGTTCCTGCCGGGTAAGCACAATCAATCTCGTTCGCATCGCTTATGAGAGTGGCTTCAATAAGAAGAAGTACATTAAGATTCTGCGCGACAGAGTGCTCCTCGATTGCAAGGCACTCACTTCCATGCGGCACATTATCCAGAGAAATATCGAGAAGGGCTTGCTCCCGAACTATCGTGACGGAGCCGTTGAGCTTGATAAGCAGTTCTGCACGATTGGCGGCATTGGAATGTATGAGGTTATGGACTTGTTCGGCCTCATCGACACTGACGAGGTTGGATGCAAGAGCTACTCTGACGAAGCTGTCGAGTTTGCTACCGAAATCCTCGATACTATGAACGAAGTCAAGGATAATTTTGAATGTGACTTTACGTTCAATATTGAGATGATTCCGGCTGAGAACTGCGCGGGTGTGATTTGTCAGGCTGACAACCTCCTGTACGAGCAGAACAAATACTTCATCTACTCCAATCAGTGGATTCCTCTCATGGAGAAATGCACCATTCAGGAGAAGTGCCGTCTCGGTTCTCTGTTCGATAAGAAATGCGGTGGTGGTTGTATTGCCCACATCGACATTGAGAATCGCTTCCCGAACGAGGAGACGGCGTGGGAGATGCTGAACTATGTCGCATCTCAGGGCGTTATCTACTTCGCCTTCACCACGAAGATTAGCGTCTGCAAGCACAAGCACGCCTTCATCAGCGAGCCTCGCTGTCCTGTGTGCGGCGAGCCGATTGCCGACACCTACGCTCGTGTCGTTGGCTTCTACACTCCAACGAGCAGTTATCAGAAAATCCGCAAGAAAGAGTTTGACCGCAGACGCTGGATGAATGTCCTGCAGAACGACGGGGTAATGCAGTAATGCTGATTAAAGGCTTAAAGGACGAAGACTTTGTAAACTACAAGCTCCCGTGTATGTTCGTCGTAACAAGCTTCTGTACCTTTAAGTGCGACATTGAAAGCGGGGTGAGCTGTTGTCAAAACAGCTCCCTCGCCAAGCAACCGGCCACGAACGTATCAGACGATACAATCATACAGAGATACCTGAACAACCCCATCTCAAAGTCAATCGTGTTTGGAGGGCTTGAGCCAGTGGAGCAGTTCGGTGAGCTCTGCCGGTTCCTTGATAAGTTGCGCAGAGAGTACAAGTGCGGCGACGATGTAGTAATCTACACCGGCTTTAATAAAGACGAGATTTCGGACGAGCTTGAAAAGCTCCGGGCATTTGAAAATATCATCGTCAAGTTTGGGCGATTTGTCCCAAACAAGGAGAAGCGATACGATGACGTGCTCGGCATCACGCTTTCTTCCCCGAATCAATACGCAGAGAGGATTTCATAATGAAGATTATTCAGAATCCCGACAAGGAATACGCAAGGGATATTAAGAAGCAGCTCAAGGACAACGGCGGGTACTGTCCTTGTCAGCTCGTGAAGAACGCAGACACAAAATGCAAGTGTAAGCTGTTCCGCGACCAGCTCAGCCGTGGCGAGGCAGGAGCCTGCCATTGTGGACTTTGGATTGCGGTTGAGGATTAAGCAATGGCTTACCGCAGGGTTACATACTTGGAGCAATGCTGGTACATCGTCCGATGGTGGATAATGGACAAGTTTTGCCGCTCAATAAAACGGAGGTTTTATGATGAATGAGTTTGAGCTTTACCAACTCGATGAGTATCATGCAATCGGACAATTTGTCGATAAAAATGGAAGCTTGTCATGGCAGATGATATCAACTAATGCGCCAATCGTTAATAATGTAATCGACGCTGAGGCTGGATTTTACCTCTGCGAAATTGACCCGGAAAATTTTGAATGGGATGGGCGTAGGGTTCGCATTAAGATTGAAAAATAATGCCCACTCAAGTCAAGAATAAGAACTGCAAAGAGGTGATGAGTATAGCAAAGCTTATTGAATATAACGGCAAAACCTTTGAGACAAAGTTCTACAGAGAAGTCAGCGAGGAAGAGTTTCAAGAGATTCGCAGAAAGCACTACGAAAAGCCTCCATTTGAGGAAGTCCAAAAACAATTCCTCGCCGTAGCCGATGGCAAATGTACGAACGGGCTGATTACGAAGTTCTATGTAAAGGACTTGATGGAGAAGACGAAGAAGAAAAAGTCGAAATTCTCCATGGAAGAAGTATTCTCGTCAAGAGAACTCGTCGGATTTCTTTACGGAAAATCTCTGTCAAATCCGAAAGTCTACAACAGCAAAGATGTTGTAAAGAACCTCGAAACAGTGTGCCGCATTGGTGGCTCCGGCTGTGTCTGGGCGTCAGCCTCAAACTTCCCGATGGAAGCGGTTGACTTGCTCATAGAAAAATATAACCGCAACGGAGTAGTCTATGACTTCTCGTGCGGATGGGGCAGCCGGATGCTCGGAACAATCCGCAATGGTGTGAAGTATCGCGGAACAGACCCAAACTATTTGCTTGTAGAAAGGCTCCGGCAGATGGGAGCGGACTATGCAAGCACTACTCATCAGGCAGTTGATATCGACATACGCACCCAAGGTAGCGAGCGACTTGTCGCCGCATGGGGGGGGACGATTGGCCTTGCATTTAGCAGCCCTCCGTACTTCGACGAAGAAGACTATGCCGTCGGAGAGCAGTCATACAAGCCGGGAATGGCATACCAAGAATGGCTTGATACATATTTGACGCCGACAATCCAGAACATTTATCAGTACCTCATTCCTGATGGCGTGTTCTGTATCAACGTGAAGAACCTCGGAAAGTACAAGCTCGAAGATGATGTGTTGCAGATTGCAGAACAGAACGGTTTTGAACTGTTTGCTACAGAGCGTCTCAGAAACCACAAGCGCCCACACGCACAGCTTGGCATGGTTGATAATTCCGAGAAGATTTTCTGTTTTCGGAAAATACATACAGGAGCATAAGGATGAAAGCCCTTGAATTTATAATCGTAGTTTTTATGTACTTTGCAATAATCGCATTCTTGTCGAACAACAGGATGCGACCAAGACATTAAAGGAGAAGAAATGGATACCAACAAAATCACAATCGGATTCCACTATGTCAGTGAATTTGGTGACTCCTACGACAGTTCATCGACGTTAGAAGTGTTCACTGACCTCGGAGATACAGAGCTGAGTGTTATCGGAGAACAGCTCAATGCGTTCCTAATCCAGATAGGATATTTCCGAAAGAACAATAACATATTCATGGAAGATTTGGACGACGAGGAATATGACGCGGTTGCGGACTTCCTTGCCGATTACCGAGAGAAAAAGGAGTCGAATACATAATGAAAATCAACATCAAGAAGCTTCGTGATAACGCCGTCATTCCAGCTCGCGGCTCAGATAGCGCCGCCGGTTGTGATTTATATGCCTGCCTTAATCATCGAGGCGGCTTTACAATCCAGCCGAATCAGACGGTGAAGGTAAACACCGGCATCGCCGTGGAAATCCCGGATGGATACTTTGGAGCCATCTTTGCCCGAAGCGGGTTAGCAACGAACAAAGGGCTGCGTCCTGCGAACTGCGTCGGCGTTGTCGATTCTGACTACCGTGGTGAAATCATTGTGGCGCTCCATAACGATACGGACGCCAAGCAGACGTTCGGTGATGGTGAGCGTATCGCGCAGCTTGTTATCATCCCGTATCTCCCCGTTGAGTTCAACGAGGTGGACGAGCTTGACGAGACAGTAAGAGGGGCTGGCGGCTTTGGCAGTACAGGTACTACGACCATTGAGACAAAGGAGCCTGAGTATGAACAGCTCAGCTTATTCGATAATGAGTGATACAACGGAGGGGCGGGTTCAATACTCGCCCCGCTCCCGGTCATCTCCTCCGCACCCGCAGGTTCCGATTTGGGAGAAGTACACACTTACGATTGAGGAGGCTGCTGTCTACTTCAGAATAGGTGAGAACAAGCTGCGCCAAATCGTCAACGAACACCCGGACGCAGAATACATACTGTGGAATGGTAACAGGCCGCAGATAAAAAGAATTATGTTCGGAAAGATGATTGACAGCATAAATGCAATTTGACTTTGCCATGTCGAGACTGTATAATAATTATGCCTGTCATCTCTTTTCAGAGAGGAGCCAATGTGAACGAAAAGAGACGCGACAATAAGGGCAGAGTTCTACGGAATAGCGAGAGTCAAAGACCGGACGGGAAATACGAGTTCAAGTATACAGACGCAAAGGGCATCCGCAGGAGCGTGTATAGCTGGAAGCTCGTGGCAACAGATAAGCTGCCTCCCGGCAAAAGACAGTGTGAGCCGCTCCGCGATATGGAGAAGCGCCTGAACAGAGATGTTGAGGACGGGATTGATACTCACTCCGGCACCAAGACAAGCCTGAACGATTTTTACGACGATTACATCTCAACCAAGTATGAGCTGAAACCTTCAACAAGGACGAACTACAAATACATGTACACAAAGTACGTTCGTGAAGGGCTCGGCAAGAAGAAAATTGCAAGCATCAAGTACAGCGACATCAAGAAGTTCTACATCCATCTCATTAAGGATATTGGATTTAAGCCGAACTCCGTTGAGATAATCCAGACGATACTGCACCCTGTATTTAATATGGCTGTGCGAGACGGATACATTAGGACGAACCCGACAGACGGCGTTATAGCTGAAATCAAGCGAAGCCATGACTGGGAGAAGCCGAAACGACACGCACTGACGATACCGCAACAGGAACGGTTTGTAGAGTTTGTGTCTGGAAGCAAGGTGTACAAACATTGGATGACGCTTTTTACCGTGATGCTTGGAACGGGCGCTCGTATAGGAGAAATCGTTGGGCTGCGGTGGGACGATTGTGACTTTGAAAATAACATCATAGATATCAACCACAATCTCGTTTACCGTGTCCAAGAAGAAAGTGGTGTCTGTGAGTTCCATATCACAACACCGAAGACGAAGGCTGGTACGCGCATCATCCCGATGTTCAGCGAAGTAAAAGAAGCACTCATTGCAGAATACGCTCGACAGCAAGAGGACGGCTTCAATACGTTCGTGATTGACGGCTATACAAACTTCATCTTCCGCAATCGCTTTGATGAGGCTCTCGGCCCCCATGTCATAAACAGGGCTATTGAGAGAGTGATACGGGACGCCAATCTTGAAGAACAGGAGAGGGCGAAGAAAGAACATCGAGAGCCTGTACTGCTACCACACTTTAGCTGTCATCACTTACGGCACACGTTCTGTACGAGACTCTGCGAGAACGAATCCAATATCAAGGTTATCCAAGAAATCATGGGGCATCGGAATGTAGAAACAACGATGGATGTCTACAACGAGGCAACAAAAGAGAAGAAGATGCAGACGTTTGCATCGCTCGAAGGAGCCTTCCGCATCTCATAGTAAATTACGACAAAATTTACGACAAATGACCGCGAAGTTATAAAAGGTTGCGGGAACATTTAAGAGCGGAGAGTCTCAGAAACCCTTGAAAACACGGGCTTTTGAGAACTTATAAGATGTTACGTGAGATTTCGGAACTAATCCCGACAATGAAGCCGTTGGACACTCCCAAGTCGGAGAAAAAGCCTGAGGAAGT
>JAUMVS010000324.1 GCA_030530045.1 Phoenicibacter congonensis | reverse complement strand
GAATTAGGCATCTTTTTTTGTTTCATTTTTCATCAGCCCCCTCTTTTTTCTTTGAAATTTTCATATTTTTTTCTGCTTTCCTATTGACTTTTGCCAGCCATCGCGGGCTCGCTCTGCTCGCCTTCATTAAGAAACCATGGAGGTGTGTTATATGCTCAAACATATTCAATCTTTTGCTTCTTATATCGATTTTCTCAATAATCATTTTTGTGATTTATCTGTTGACAATCGTTACAGAATCAAAAAAATCAAATCTTTTAAATCTGCTTATTACAAATTGCGTCGCCTGAACACGGATCCTATCCGTCCTATTCTTTTTTCTCTTTATGCAATCAATGCTGGTAGACCCGCTATTGATCCTGTTATCTTTATTCGTTCTTTCGTTTTGATGAAACTTCTTAAATACGTTTCTATCGATGCTTGGTGTACTGATCTTAAACATGACCAACTTCTTCAATTCCTTGTTGGTACTTTTGATCCTCCTAGCGTCGCTTCGCATCATGATTTCATCAATAGAATCATGAACGATAATCCTTCTTTGAAATCTCTTTTTCCTAAAGGTAGATTCTCCAAGAAAAATCACGCTATCATGAAGAAAAACGAAAAGTGGGAAAACTACACTGACGAAGACACTCACTCTCTTTATCTCAAATACAAAAATGGCGCAGAGTTCGATCGTTATCGTGACACTTACACCATTGAACGTATTTTTAATCTACTTGCCGTTCAGCCTTCTTTTCAAAAAGGTATCATTGCCAAGGATTCTATGAACATTTCTGGAGATGGCACTTGTCTGCATATTCACGCTTCTCCTTATGGAAACAAAGTTGAAGACGCTCCTATTGCAGATATCAACTATCGTTATTCTGCACCAGATGCTAACTGGGGTTGGGACAGTGATTTAGAACAGTGGTACTTTGGGTTTACGATTTACAACCTTACCTACCACAATAAGATTCTTAAAATCGATCTTCCTCTTTATTTAACCCTCGGTTATGCTTCAGACCATGACGCACTCACTTCTTTCACTGCCACTGCTAGATTACTTGATATTGCTCCAAATCTCAAGCCTAATTTTATGTGCTTTGATTCTGCCATGGATGCAGCTTACTTTCATCAATTTCTTAGAGAGAAAGATATTATTCCTATCATTGATTGGAACAAACGTAACAATCCTAAATTTAATCCTTACGCAAAATATGAAGGATTAAACGAAAACGGAATCCCTGTTTGTTCTCAAGGCCATGTCATGGTTCGTGATGGATATGACAATTCAAAGAAAGCTACAAAATACAGATGCCCTTTTATTACAGGAAAAATTGATTCATGTCCTTTATTTGGAAAGTGCACTAAATCCAACTATGGAAGAGTCGTTAAAGTCTATGACAAAACAAACTACAAGCTCTTCGGTCCAGTTCCTTATCATTCTGACAAGTGGAAAGAAATGTACAAGAACAGAACTTCTACTGAAAGAATCAACAATAGAATTCTCAATGACTATGGCTTACACAAGATGCATATCAGAAACAGATCAAAGAATGTTTTCTTTACATTAATCATTGGCATCTGCATTCATCTTGATGCATGGGACAAATTAGAAAAATCCACTGAATGATATTCAATAAATTACTGTTTTTATAACAGGCACCCTATCGGATGTCTTTTCGTCGTTAAGATAAATTTATTTTTACGAATTATTTGTTTATCTACGTGTAATAAGCAATTAACGTTTACACAAAATCAATTACTTTTCGAGAATGCTC
>JAUMVS010000041.1:5712-10892 GCA_030530045.1 Phoenicibacter congonensis | reverse complement strand
CGCCAGTTGTTCTGTCGCCTTCGCGAACAGCATCATAAATTGCCTGCTCAAGCTTAGCAGCTTTGTCTTGCATGTCGTTTTCTTTGAGCATCATTGCAAACGAAAGCAAAAGCGATGTTGGGTTAGAAATTCCTTGCCCTGCAATGTCAGGAGCAGAACCATGAACAGCCTCATAAATCACAACGTCGTCGCCAATGTTTGCGCTTGGTGCAAATCCAAGACCGCCAACAAGACCAGCGCAAAGGTCAGAAATGATGTCGCCATAAAGGTTTGGAGCAACCAAAACATCAAACTTAGTTGGGTCGGTTACAAGACGCATGCAAAGAGCGTCGATGATGAAAGTGTCAGCCTCGATTTGAGGGTAATCCTTGGCAACTTCCTCGAAAGTGTGCAAGAACATGCCATCGGTGAATTTCATGATGTTGGCTTTGTGAACGCAAGTTACTTTTTTTCTGCTCTGCTTGATTGCGTAATCGAAAGCAAAGCGGATGATTTTCTCACTTGCTGCTTTAGAAATGAGCTTGATGCCATGAGCTGTGTCTTGGTCATACATGTACTCGATGCCTTTATAAAGGTCTTCTGTGTTCTCTCGAACAATCACGATGTCAACGTTTTCAAAACGTGACTCGATGCCCTCGAGTGAATGAACAGGGCGAAGGTTTGCAAAAGTCTTGAAATGTTGACGCAGCTGCACGTTAATCGAACGGAAGCCAGTTCCAATTGGAGTAGCGGTTGGGCCCTTCAAAGCAATTCCGAGCTCAGCAATTCTGTCGAGCAAACCGTCTTGCATCAGCTTGCCTTCGCGCTCATAGTATTCTGCACCTGCCTCGAATTCTTCCCATTCGATGCCGCAGTCAAGAGCCTCGCTCACCTGCTTTACGCTTTCAGAAATTTCAACACCAATTCCATCTCCTGGAATCAAAACAGCTTTCATATCTTCTCCTTGTTCTGTTAATTAGTTATTTCATTATTCCATTTTCATAATGTTTTAACTCACGTTTTACATACAATTAGATAAATCGAAAAAGGAGTTAGATGCTATACCCAAACGTCCAAAACATCTCGGACGCTCAAAAAGAGCAACTCCGGGAGGAATATTACAAGCATAATCACATCGACCCTGAGCTCGCAAAGAAACTCGGTGTCAAACGTGGTTTGCGTAATGCGGACGGAACGGGTGTTTTAGCAGGCCTCACAAACATTTGCGATGTAATCGGTTATGACACCGACGAAAATGGCAATCCAGTTCCTGCGGAAGGCAGGCTTCTCTATCGCGGAATCGACGTTAACGACATTATTAAAGAGTCGGTAAATCACGACCGTTTCCTCTATGAAGAAATCGTTTGGTTGCTTTTAACGGGTCAGCTTCCTAGCGAAACCCAGATTGCAGCATTTAAAACACTGCTTGAAGAGCACAGGGAATTGCCTGAAGGTTTTGCTGTTACGCAAATCATGGCAACACCTTCACCAAACATCATGAACAAAATTTCAAGAAGCGTGCTTGCGATGTATTCCTACGACAAGAATGCCGACGACACGTCGCTTGATAACTTGATTAAACAGTCAATCAACTTGATTGCTCAAATGCCGACTTTCATGATTTATGCATACCAGACAAAACTGCATGCCTATGATCACCAGTCGCAATATTTCCACTACCCAATTCCAGGGCAGTCAATGGCAGAACACATTCTGTCGACCTATCGCCCTGACCAAAAGTTCACTCACGAAGAAGCAAAGCTGCTTGACCTTTGCATGGTTGTGCAGGCTGAACATGGCGGTGGTAACAACTCCGCATTTACAACTCGTGTTGTTTCTTCATCGGGCACCGACACCTATTCCGCAATTTCAGCTGCAATTTCTTCGCTGAAAGGCCCTCGTCACGGTGGTGCAAACCTTGCTGTAATCCACCAGCTCGACATGATTTTGGAAAACGTCAACGACGTCGAAGACGACGAGCAGATGAAAGAAGTACTGCGCAAAATCATGAGAAAAGAACTTGGCGACGGCAATGGTCTTGTTTATGGAATGGGTCATGCGATTTACACGCTGAGCGACCCACGTGCCCAAATTTTGAGAACGAACGTTAAAAAGCTTGCCGAGGAAAAAGGCTATGAACGTGAGTACCGCGCTCTTCGCCAAATCGAAAAACTCACACCAACCGTTTTCGAAGAAATGAAGGGCAAGAAAAAAATCATGTGTGCAAACGTGGACCTCTACTCTGGTCTCGTTTATAGAATTCTTGGAATTTCAGAGGAGCTCTTTACTCCAATTTTTGCGATTAGTCGCGTGGCTGGATGGTGCGCTCACCGCATCGAGGAAGTCACTGGCAAAAACAGAATCATTCGCCCTGCATACAAATATGTTGGCGGCACGCAAGAATACATTCCGCTCGAAGATCGACGATAAAGCCTTCGCTGTTAACTCAGAAACTAATCCATTAGTCTCACTCAGTGAAGCTTTGTTCTTGGTTCCCTGCTGGGGTCAAATAATTGTAAAAACTAAATGCGTGCCTTAAAAACTCGCGCCCCATCAAGAAAACAACAATAAAATTTATCTTGTAGGCTGGTGAAGAGACCTGAATGTTCAGGTCTGCGCTTGGAGGTAGTTACCAAGCAACTTTCTAATCATCAACAAAAAATTTAATAGAAAAGGATTTAAAAATGGCGAGAGAAAAATCGGTAATGGCCTATTCTGGTGGCCTTGACACTAGCGTTTGCGTTAAGTGGATTCAAGATGAAAAAGACATGGATGTTGTCGCAGTAACTGGCGAAGTTGGCCAGGAGCACAACGGCCTTGAGGCTGTTAAGCAACGCGCACTTGAGACAGGCGCAATTGATGCATATGTTCTTGACCTTCGCGAAGAATTTGCAAACGACTACCTCACAGTTGCACTTGCTGCAAACTCACTTTATGAGAATAAATATCCACTTCTGAGTGCCCTTTCTCGCCCTCTGATTTCAAAGAAACTCGTCGAGATTGCTCACGAAGTTGGCGCCACAACAATCGTTCACGGTTGCACTGGCAAAGGAAATGACCAGGTTCGCTTCGAGACTTCAATCAAGGTTCTCGACCCAAGCCTGAAGATCATCGCTCCAGTTAGAGAGTGGGATCTAAAGACTCGTGACCAGGAAATGGACTGGGCAGAAAAGCACGGCATCGAGGTTCCAACAACAAAGGCTTCGCCTTATTCAATCGACGACAACATGTGGGGTCGCGCAATTGAGTGTGGTGTTCTTGAGGACCCATGGAATGAGCCACCTGCCGACATTTGGACAATGACAGTTGATCCAGAGAAGGCTCCTGACGAGGCACAATATGTAGAAATCACGTTCGAGCAGGGCGTTCCTGTTGCAATCGACGGTGAAAAAGTTTCAATGGCAGAGGCCGTCTTTAAGATGAACGAGATTGCTGGCAAGCATGGTTATGGAAGACTCGACCTCATCGAGGACCGTCTCGTTGGTATGAAGAGCCGTGAGTGCTACGAATGCCCAGGTTCACTTTCTCTTATCACTGCACACAAAGCTCTTGAGACACTTTGCCTCGAGCGCAAAACTTTGAGCCTCAAACTCAACCTCGAGCAAGAGTGGGCACAGCTCGTCTATGACGGCTGCTGGTTCTCACCTGCAAAAGCTGCAATCGATGCATTCATCAAGAACACTCAAACCTGCGTCACAGGCACCGTTCGCCTTAAATTCTACAAGGGCACATGCACTGTCGTTGGTTCGAAGAGCGACTACAGCCTTTACAATTATTCTCTCGCTACATATGGCGAAGAAGACCGCTTCGACCAGAAGCTTTCTAAGGGCTTTATCGACCTTCATGGACTTCAGCTCACAACTTGGTCAGAAAACAGACACGAGAAGCATTTGAGCGAAATCGAAGAGCTGGCTTAAACAACTAACTCTAGAAAAGGAAAAACCTATGGCACTTTGGTCAGGAAGATTTGAGCAAAACGTTAGCGAATTCACGCAGCAGTTCGGGGCGTCGCTTCCCGTTGACAAGGCGCTTTATAAAGAAGACATCGCGGGTTCAATCGCGCATGCCACAATGCTTGCAAACTGCGACGTTATCTCAAAAAATGATGCCGATGCAATTTGTGCAGGCCTAAAACAGGTTGAAAAAGAAATTGAAAACGGTGAGTTTGAGTTCGACATCAACAACGAAGACATTCACATGTCAGTCGAGACCAGACTCACCGAGATAATTGGCGAAGCTGGTGGGCGCCTGCACACTGGTCGCAGCAGAAACGACCAGGTGGCAACCGACACTCGCCTGTTTGCCAAGCGTCGCGCTGGCGAGCTCATGCAAAGAAACATCGAGCTTCGAGAAGCTTTGTTTGAGCAGGCAGAAAAAAATATCGATGTGATTTTGCCTGGCTACACTCACCTGCAACACGCCCAACCTGTTCTGTTTTCGCACCACATGCTGGCATACACTTGGATGCTTGCTCGCGACTTTGACAGGCTGAAAGCTGCAAGAGATGCGGCTGACAAAAACCCACTTGGAGCAGCCGCTTTAGCGGGAACAACATACCCAATTGACAGAGACCAAACAACCAGGGCTCTGGGCTTTTCTGAGACAATTCAAAACTCGCTCGACGCAGTTAGTGACCGCGACTTTTTGCTAGATCTAATTTACGCATGCAGTGTTTCTTGTTTGCACCTCACAAGACTTTGCGAAGAGATTGTGCTTTGGTCGTCTTCAGAGTTTGGGTTCGTGACTCTTTCCGACTCGTTCTCAACGGGTTCGTCGATTATGCCACAGAAGAAAAACCCTGACTTTGCCGAGCTAATTCGCGGAAAATCAGGCAGAGTACTTGGTGACCTTGTGTCGCTAATGGTGACGCTAAAATCGCTTCCGCTTGCCTACAACAAAGATTTGCAGGAAGACAAGGAAGGCGCAATCGACGCGGCTAAAACGCTTGAGGATTGCTACACTTGCGCAGCTGGAATGATTGCAACGATGACAGTCAATGCAGATGCTATGCTTGCACAGGCGCAGAAAGGTCACTTGGCTGCGACCGATGTTGCTGACTATCTTGCAAAGAAAGGCTTGCCTTTCAGAAAGGCTCACGAAGTTGTTGGGCATCTCGTTTTGAAGTGCGAGAAAAACCGCTGCAACCTCGACGATCTTTCACTTGATGACTTTAAACAGGAATGCGACCTGTTTGGGGATGA
>JAUMVS010000041.1:0-5612 GCA_030530045.1 Phoenicibacter congonensis | reverse complement strand
TAAAGCCCGCCAAGTTGCGGGCTTTTCTTTTCTAATTTACAAAGCTTAAGAACATCTCATGAATGCGAGTGTCGCTGTTGAGTTCGGGATGAAATGACATCGCGAGCTGGTTTTTGTAGCGAACAGCCACGATGTTGTCGTTTACCGTCGCGAGAACTTGAACATCATCGCCAACGCTTTCGACATAGGGGCCACGGATGAATGTCATTTGTACGTTTTCAAAGTCACCAAAGTTGCCTGCTGTTGCAAAGCTGCCAAGCTGCCGGCCGTAGGCATTACGCTTAACTGACATTGGAATTGTTGCAAAATATGGTGGAGCTGCCGGGTCATTTGCGGCTGGTTCTGCGTCAAATGACGAATTGTCAGTTGCGTTCCCTGTCGAAGAATTTGCACCTGAGCCGATGCCTTGCGTTACTTCTGATGCAAGCAAAATCATGCCGGCACAAGTTGCAAGCACGGGAACGTCTTGATTGATTAGAGCCCTCAGTGGCTCAAACATTCCCAGTTCTCGAACTAGCTTTCCTTGGACGGAAGACTCTCCCCCAGGAAGAACAATTCCGTCCAAATCGTTTGTAACATCGGCTGCTTGACGCAGCTCAACCACTTCGGCACCAAGCGCACTCAGAATGTGCTCGTGCTCAATAAAAGCGCCCTGAACAGCTAAAACTCCAATTAAAGGTTTACTCACCTTAATAACTTCCTTTTCTTTTTATTTAAGACTCAGATGGCCTATTTGCCGCGCTCAGCCATGAGGATTTCGATTTCGCTTTCATTGATGCCAACCATAGCTTCGCCAAGATCTTCCGAAAGCTCAGCAATGAGTTTTGCATCGTTGAAGTTTGCAACTGCTTTAACGATTGCAGCTGCGCGTTTTTCAGGGTTGCCGCTCTTGAAGATTCCTGAGCCAACAAACACGCCTTCTGCGCCAAGCTGCATCATGAGAGCTGCATCAGCTGGAGTTGCAACACCGCCCGCAGCGAAGTTTACGACTGGCAACTTGCCTTCGTCATGGACCTGCACAAGAAGCGAATATGGAACGCCGAGCTGCTTAGCTGCTTCGTAGAGTTCGTCTTCCGACATTGAAGCTACACGGCGAATTTCTGCCTGCATAGAGCGCATGTGAGTAACCGCTTGCACAACGTCACCTGTGCCAGGCTCGCCCTTTGTGCGAATCATGGAAGCACCTTCAGCGATGCGGCGAAGAGCCTCACCAAGGTTGCGAGCACCGCAAACAAAAGGCACTGCGAACTTGGTTTTATCGATGTGATAAACGTCATCGGCCGGTGAGAGAACCTCCGACTCATCAACGTAGTCAATCTCGATGGCTTCAAGAATTTGAGCCTCGACGAAATGACCGATGCGGCACTTCGCCATGACAGGAATCGACACAGCCTGCTGAATGCCTTTAATCATCTTCGGGTCGCTCATTCGAGACACGCCACCAGCGGCGCGAATGTCGGCTGGGATGCGCTCAAGTGCCATGACCGCGCATGCGCCAGCCTCTTCTGCAACATGGGCCTGTTCTGGCGTTGTGACGTCCATAATGACGCCACCTTTTAACATTTGAGCTAATGAACGGTTGAGCTCTGCCCGTGTTTCTTGTGTTTCGTTTGCGTTTTCTTCCATGATTTTCCTTTCGGGTCAAAAATAAAACTTTGACAATGCTAAGGCTCGATTGGTTTTATTAAAAGCATCAATTTGCTATAAAATTTCAGTGTCAGAATAGAACCAGAAATCACAAATCAACAAGACCAGTTCGCGAAAGAGAAACGAGCGCAAATGCTGACATACGACATGAACAATCGCGGAAACGAGACGCTCTACACACACATTTATCGCTGCATTAAAAGCGACATTGAAAATGGCGCGATTGCAGCTGACGACAAACTGCCGTCAAAAAGAAGCCTTGCAAAACACCTGGGTGTGGGGCTAATTACGGTTGAGAATGCCTACCGCCAACTTGCAACAGAAGGCTACATTCGCGCTGAGGAACGCAGGGGCTATTTTGCAAATGACGTTTACGCACAAGTGACATCAAAAAAGAATGGTCGCGCGAAAGCCAACAAAACTGCAAGCAAAAACAAAGTCGGCAAAAGCAAGCAACAATGGAAAGTAGATTTAACTAATGGAGAGATGCCAGCAAGCATGTTTCCCCTTTCCTCTTGGTCAAAATGCGTTCGTGAAACGCTAAGTCTTGAGTCAGACGAAACACTCATCGGTGAAGTCGAAGGGATTGGCGCACTTGCTCTTCGTGAAGAAATTTCCAACCATCTCGCAAAGACTCGAGGGCTTGAAGCAAGTCCTGAAAACATTGTCGTTGGTTCAGGCGCTCAAACTCTCTACAACCTGCTAGTCCAGCTGCTCGGGCGCGACAGAACAGTTGCGCTTGAAGATCCAGGCTACAATCGCCTCACGAAGATCTACGAGAAAAATGGGCTTAGTGTCGAATATGCAAGAATGGACGAGCAAGGCATATCGATTGACGACGTGCGTAAATCAAACGCGAGCACTTTGCACATCATGCCGTCACACCAGTTCCCCACTGGCATTGTGACCAGCATCAGCAGGCGCCATGAACTTTTGAGCTGGGCAACGGAAGAGCCCGACCGCTGGATCATTGAAGATGACTACGACTGCGAATTCAGGCTTGAAGGGCGACCGATTCCAACGCTGCAAGGCATTGACGCTACGGGGCAGGTGATTTACGCAAACACTTTCACAAAAAGCCTTGGTGCCGCGTTTCGCATCGCATACCTCGTTCTTCCCAACGAGCTTGCGGAACTCTGGCGTCAGGAGATGTCGTTTTACAGCTGCACGGTGCCAGCGCTTGACCAATTAGCTCTTGCGAGGTTTATGCAAAAAGGCGAGTTTGACCGCCACATCAACCGCACGAAGAACAGAGCTCAAGCAATTCGTGACTCGCTAATTTCTGCTTTGAAAGAAGAGATGCCTGCAAACTCATTTGCAATTTTTGGAGCAGAAGCAGGCTTGCACTTTATTCTTGAATTCCCAGCTAAAGAAGCAGTTACGCTCAAGAAAAGTTTTGAAAAAGAAGGCGTAAACATCACGCCAATTTCGAGGTATTCAAAAAACCAAGCCAGTGAAAAAGAAACAAGAAAGCACAAGCCCAGCGGCAAAACCACAACAGCGACAGCAAGGTTTGTAGTGCAGTATTTGAATTTGCAGGAAGACGAAATTTTGAAAGCTGCAAAGCTAATTGCGAGTGCCTACAAGAAGGCATAACCGAAATACAGATCTTTTAAAATGGGCGCCAGAGCAAAGGAAATAGAAGTAAAGTTCTTTGACATCGTAGATGCAAAACCAAATCAACAGGCGTGCTAATCGCGAATTTTAGAAGCAGGAATAAGCAAAAGAGTGTAACTTAAGTTAGTAAGCTTGTTGACAAAACCCCAGCGCGGCTTTAGAATTCAGCCATGGATTACGAAGGAAGAATTTGCAGAAGCCCTTTTGAGCGCGGAGCCTACATGCTCCCGGTCATGGTTGGTTGCACTCACAACAAGTGCAAGTTTTGTGGACTCTTCACCCATCTAAAATTCCGCGTGCTTCCATTCGAGCAAGTCAAAAGTGAGATTGAACAAACAGCAGCAAAGGGTGGGAACCCCGAGCGCGTTTTTCTTGGAGATGGCAACGCATTTTCCCTAAAGACTGAACAGCTGTTGCAAATTTGCGAATGCATTAAAGCGAACTTTCCTAATTGCACCGAAATTAACATGGATGCCACGGTCACGAGCATCGCACGAAAAAGCGACGAGCAGCTGCAACAGCTCTACGACGCAGGCATTCGCCATCTCTA
Source organism: Phoenicibacter congonensis (assembly GCA_030530045.1). Taxonomy (GTDB): domain Bacteria; phylum Actinomycetota; class Coriobacteriia; order Coriobacteriales; family Eggerthellaceae; genus Phoenicibacter; species Phoenicibacter congonensis_A. The sequence goes on along the minus strand of JAUMVS010000041.1, from coordinate 1,798 downwards.
CATCGGAATTGAGAGCGGCCTTGATGACGTGCTTGAATTCATGATTAAAGACCACAATCAAGCTGAGGCAGCCGAGCAAGTCGACCGCATGAAAAGCGTTGGAATGATTTTCGATGCGCACGTTATGAGCGGTGTTGCAGGCGCTGGTCGCGGGGTTGAAAATGGCATCGCACTCGCAGAATTCTTCAACGAACATCAGCCTCGCCACGTGTGCAACTTTGACATGTTCCTACACAAAAAAAGTGCGCTTGGCAAAGATTACGAAAAAGGTCTTTTCAAGCCAGCTGATGCAATTGAGCGCTTCGAGGAAGTGAAAGCGTTCATTCAAACGCTGAAACCTGCGCCCGGCACTTCTGTGAAATACGACGCGATTTTTGAGGTTCCGCCGGCTAGATTTATGGGTGAGCTTCCTGCCGATTCAGAAAAACTCATTCGTCGCCTAGACGCCGAGATAGATAAATACAAAGACGAAGAGCCAATGTATAGTCTTTGGGACTAACCTAAAGTTCCTCTACAATCCATTCTTTTTTAATACACCAAAGAGCTGCCGCCACGTTTTTAACGTCTGACGTGCCTGCTTTGATGGCGTCGTTGTGTCTAAAGACGCGATTCCAGCTACTAATAATCTTCGATTTCAGCGCAGGGTAAAACGCAGTTGAAAGCGCCTTAAACTCATCGGCACCTTGCATTTCCATCTCGCGTTCGAAAGCCTTCTCGTCGGCTTCATCTTTTGGAAGATATTTAAACTGCAGAATTTTTGTCCAGTCGCGATAGTCATAGAGCACAACTTCATCGAGCGGAACCTCAACGATAAACACGTGTCCTGAACCAGAAGTGTCGAGATTCACGAGTTCACGCTGTGCCCAGTAGGGCAGCTCGGCACCTTCAGGGCGAGGAACATACTGTTGTGCCGCGCCTGCAAACCAGTTATAAATCGTCATGAAAACATTGGCGCTTTCCGCATATTTCTTGCGAACATATTCCGCTTTAGAAAAAACGATGCCGTCTTCTTGGAGCTTGTTCCAAACAACGTCGGTTTGATTTAAATAGAGTCGGATTGTTGAACACTCTGTAGCCATTCGAGTTTTACCTCCCAAACTAGTCCATATGCCAGGTCGTTTCCGACCTTTACGTTGTCATCAAAAAGTCGTTTCCACGAGTCGGTTATTTCTGCGCGAAGCTCGGGGTAAAAGCGCGACATAACAGCCTCGGCGTCGCCCACTCGATATTGCGCCATTTTCTCGCGGTGTGCTTTTAAATCATCATCGTCGGCAGGGATGTAGGAATAATTTAGAACCTTTCCCCACTTAGCGATGTTAATTTCAGTGATTAGCTCACTTGGGATTTCAAGTTCTAGAATTGCGCATTCTGGTGTTGCCTGCATGGTTGCATCTAGCGAAAAAGAAAGCCACACTGGAACTTCTGCATCAGCTGGCTTCAAGTCGAGATGAGGGTGAAATTTCACGAGATAGTCGTAGGCTACCGCCATGAGTTCGGCGTCGCCGTCGAGATCGTTTTGCACAAATTTTCGCTTTGCGACATAGCGCCCATCAGATTTGAGTTGCTCAAGAACGGCCACATGCTGTTTCGTCCATACGCGCGTCACGAAAACCCCCGATGCACTGCCTAAAATGGTGGGCCCAGCAGGACTCGAACCTGCAACCACGGGATTATGAGTCCCTTGCTCCGCCATTGAGCTATAGGCCCAATCACAAACGATTGAATATGCTGGGATTTAAGAAGTGGTGCGCCATGAAGGACTCGAACCTTCGACCTTGGGATTAAGAGTCCCCTGCTC
>JAUMVS010000323.1 GCA_030530045.1 Phoenicibacter congonensis | reverse complement strand
AGATACCGGATTCCACGCGACCGCATCGGCCGGAACGCTGGTTTGCTGCCGCCTGCGAAATCGGTTCAATGTGCAGCCGCTCCACTTTATTGCGGTAGCTGTACCGTTTCACACGGGCAAGCCCTGAATCTACGACAAAACGGATGCCAGGAACCGTCAGTGAAGTCTCGGCGACATTGGTTGCCAGGATGATCCGGCGGGCATTGCCAGGTTTGAAAATCTTTTCCTGTTCCTGGGCTGAAAGCCGTGCATACAAAGGCAGGATCTGTACATGGGGGGGATGCTGTTTACGCAAGGCTTCAGCCGCCTCACGGATTTCCCGTTCACCAGGCAGGAAGACCAGTGCATCGCCAAAACCGGTCCTGAACAGCTCATCGATGGCATCGACAATGCCATCCATCAAGTCACGGTTCTGAGGTGGGACGGAACGGCTCTTTTCATCATATTCATTGATGCTGTCGATAGGGCGGTACCAGATATCCACAGGGTACAGCCTGCCAGAAACCTCAATGACCGGGGCAGGTTTGCCATGGATGGTGAAATGTTCCGCAAAACGTTCGGCATCAATGGTTGCGGAGGTCACGATGACTTTCAGGTCAGGCCGTTCCGGCAGGATTTGTTTCAGGTACCCCAGCAGGATATCGATATTCAGGCTGCGTTCATGGGCTTCGTCAATGATGATGGTGTCGTACTGCCTCAGCAGGCGGTCGGTCTGGGTTTCTGCCAGCAGGATGCCATCGGTCATCAATTTGATGCAGGCATTGGGACCGGTATGGTCAGTGAAACGGATTTTATAGCCAACAATATCTCCAAGTGCAGAATCCAGTTCCCGCGCTATCCTACGGGCAGTCGTGCTGGCCGCGATACGGCGTGGCTGGGTGTGTCCAATCAATCCCTTGATGCCTCTGCCGAGTTCCAGGCAGATTTTTGGCAGCTGTGTCGTTTTGCCTGAGCCGGTTTCCCCGCAGACAATGACCACCTGATTCATCGCAATGGCGACAGCGATTTCCCTGCGTTTCGATGAAACAGGCAATTCATCAGGGTAAGAAATCGGGAAAAGGCCGTCCGGCAGTTTTTTTTCAGGAACCTGTCTGGATTGCCTGCCTGAGCGTGGTTTTTTGGATAAAGATTCAGAAGCACTCATGTCGGGGGCATTATAATCGTAAAAAAACCGTAAATGTCTTGAAAGGGATGGCTTCCGCAGAAAAGCCGCCTATGGCATGATTGGACTTCATTACAGGACTCATTTCAGGATGGAAGAACAGTTTGTGAAATGGCTGCGTGCAGCTGCCCCCTATATCCATGCTTTCAGGGGGCAGACATTTGTTGTGGCCTTCCCGGGGGAATTGGTCAAGGATGGCAAGCTGACAGTCTTGGCGCATGATGTTTCCCTGCTTCATGCCTTGGGCATCAAGGTTGTCCTTGTCCATGGTCTCCGTCCGCAGGTTGAGGAACAGCTCAACCTGCGCCATGTCAAGAACCGCTATTACAAAGGCATCCGCATCACAGACAATGAGGCACTGGAATGCGCCAAAGAAGCGGCAGGGGAACTCCGTCTTGATATCGAGGCGGCTTTCAGCCAGGGATTGCCGAATACGCCGATGGCCCATGCCGAGGTCAGGGTCATCTCAGGCAATTTCGTCACAGCAACCCCATTGGGCATCATTGACGGCATCAACCTGGAATGGACAGGGCGTGTCCGCAAGATTGCCGCTGACACCATCCAGTCCATCTTGGATTCAGATGGGATTGTCCTGCTTTCCCCGTTGGG
>JAUMVS010000322.1 GCA_030530045.1 Phoenicibacter congonensis | reverse complement strand
ACGACCAAGATTCTGACCGGCGACAACGACAAGGTAACCCGCACCATCTGCAAGCAGGTGGGCTTGCAGGTTCGCAATATGCTTCTCGGCTCGGATCTTGAAAATATGACCGACGCCGAGCTGGCAAAGGCGGCGGAATCCACCGACGTATTCGCCAAACTGACTCCCGACCAGAAGGCGCGTGTGGTTTCGGTGCTTCGCAAAAACGGTCATACGGTCGGATTCATGGGCGACGGCATCAACGACGCCGCCGCAATGAAGGCGGCGGACATCGGCATTTCGGTCGATACCGCCGTCGATGTGGCAAAGGAATCAGCGGATATCATCCTGCTGGAAAAAGATTTGATGGTGCTGGAGCAGGGCATCATCGAGGGGCGCAAGACCTATGCCAACATGATTAAGTATATCAAGATGACCGCCTCCTCCAACTTCGGCAACATGTTCTCGGTGCTGGCGGCTTCCGCGCTGCTGCCCTTCCTGCCGATGATGAGCGTGCATCTGATCTTCCTGAACCTGATTTACGATCTCAGCTGCACGGCGATTCCGTGGGACAATGTGGACGAGGAATTCATCGCAAAGCCCCGGAAATGGGACGCTTCCAGCGTGGGTAATTTCATGCTCTGGATTGGACCGACCAGCTCCATCTTTGACTTTACGACCTATATTTTCATGTATTTCGTGTTCTGCCCCATGTTCGTATCCGGCGGCGTCCTGTTTAACGATCTCGCCGCGCATTATAGCAGCGCAGAGCTGGCGGCCGTGCAAGCACGATACATCGGCTTGTTTCAGGCGGGCTGGTTCGTGGAATCCATGTGGAGTCAGACGTTGGTCATTCACATGATCCGCACGCCGAAAATTCCGTTTATCCAGAGCCACGCCTCCGCCCCCGTGACGATGCTGACCATGACCGGCATTGCCGTGCTGACGCTCATTCCCTTTACGCCTTTCGGCGCAGCACTGGGCTTTGTCGCCCTGCCCGCTGCTTATTTTGCCTATCTGATTCCCTGCATCCTGCTCTACATGGTGCTGGCGACCAGTCTGAAAAAAGCCTATGTCCGCCACTACGGCGAGCTGCTGTAAGGAGGTATGAAGATGAACTGGAAGGATATTTGGATGACGCTGTTCGGAACAGCGGACTGGCTGGGACTGAACATGGGCTTCTGGGTCTCCATGGCGGTGGTCGCGCTGATCGTGGTTATGATGAATGTCCTCTTTTGGAGCATGAAGCCTCAAAAGAAAGAGAGCGGCGAGGCGAAACATGCTTGATATCGCAGCAAGAGTTTTTCTCTTTGGCTCAAAGGACTGTCGCAGATGAAGCGGTTCTGCGCAAACTGAGTATTATGTGTAAAGAATCGTCGCAGTAAGCAACGTAAATTCAAAATAAGATAGCAATGGAAAGCAAGGCGGTTGTCGTTGATAACTGCCTTGTTTTTTGGAGCTATTCCAAATTCTGTGCAAACGCCAAAGCCAGTGAAAAGTCAAAAGGATATAAGACGGTGAACAGGGCGACCTGTTCACCGCCTTGGCGGTCAAATCAGTTTGTCCTTGGGGCTTTGATTTTTCTGATTCTTCCCATGTTCACTTTGTTGTCGAGTCACTCTCTGTTCCGTTTCTTCCGTAATTTCTTCCAGTTCTTTCCGATTGACCGCCGTTTCCATCGCATCCTCAACCGAAACCCGTCCATCCGACACGCGCGGCAGCGCGTCGGGAATGACCTTGCGCGTCCAGTATCGGATGCGGTTCAGTTCCGCCATTTCAGCCTTGACTTCTT
>JAUMVS010000321.1 GCA_030530045.1 Phoenicibacter congonensis | reverse complement strand
GAGGGCCGCCGAGACAGTGACATTTCAATCCACGCTCCCCTGTGCGGGGAGCGACAAACGGTGTCTCCGACTGCGGCGGCCATGCCCTCATTTCAATCCACGCTCCCCTGTGCGGGGAGCGACTATGGCGTCGATGAGATGGGCGACATCTGGGACATTTCAATCCACGCTCCCCTGTGCGGGGAGCGACGTCGCACTGCCTGCGCACGTCCACGACGGCGCAGAATTTCAATCCACGCTCCCCTGTGCGGGGAGCGACCTACCCGACCGACAAGGGAGGGGCCGGCAAGGCATTTCAATCCACGCTCCCCTGTGCGGGGAGCGACACGCCGTCACGGGGGACGCCGCCGGCAACATCGAATTTCAATCCACGCTCCCCTGTGCGGGGAGCGACTAGTAGTGCTTGCCGTAGTTGTAGGTGACGTTCAGATTTCAATCCACGCTCCCCTGTGCGGGGAGCGACGCTCGTCGCCCGCAACTCGGAGGCGTATGCGGCATTTCAATCCACGCTCCCCTGTGCGGGGAGCGACCCCGGCATCCCGCCGACCTCATGGCGCGCTCGAGATTTCAATCCACGCTCCCCTGTGCGGGGAGCGACCATACGGACAGCCTCTACGGCGACTGGGCCGCTATTTCAATCCACGCTCCCCTGTGCGGGGAGCGACAAGTTTTGAGGTCCGTCGGAGAGTACGGGAGCGAATTTCAATCCACGCTCCCCTGTGCGGGGAGCGACCGACTCGGGCGTGTGGAACTGCAATTCGAACTTATTTCAATCCACGCTCCCCTGTGCGGGGAGCGACTCTCGACGGGCTTCTCGCCTGCGGTGTCGCGAAGATTTCAATCCACGCTCCCCTGTGCGGGGAGCGACCACCTGGTTCTCTTACTTATAGCGCGCTCAGAAAATTTCAATCCACGCTCCCCTGTGCGGGGAGCGACTCTGAACGTAGTTCCTGCTCTTGCCCATGGCCTTTATTTCAATCCACGCTCCCCTGTGCGGGGAGCGACTCCTTCGATGGTCTAACGTGCGGGAGGCATGCGTATTTCAATCCACGCTCCCCTGTGCGGGGAGCGACCCGCGAGCACCACCTGCGCCGCGACTACGGAAGGATTTCAATCCACGCTCCCCTGTGCGGGGAGCGACACCTCTTCGGGCGAGACGGAAACGTCCCAAAGCATTTCAATCCACGCTCCCCTGTGCGGGGAGCGACGTGTGCGACGAGTGGGCCAGCCTCGTCATGGACGAATTTCAATCCACGCTCCCCTGTGCGGGGAGCGACCCCATGCGTCGCGGGAGCGCGGCGGGTTGTAGTCATTTCAATCCACGCTCCCCTGTGCGGGGAGCGACAGCCCGAGCTTCACGACGGTTTGGGCAGCAGCGCCATTTCAATCCACGCTCCCCTGTGCGGGGAGCGACCCCGAGCGATTTATTGTAAATGACGCTGTTGGCGATTTCAATCCACGCTCCCCTGTGCGGGGAGCGACTCGTAACTTGCACCGTCTGTCCCGAGCCGGATACGATTTCAATCCACGCTCCCCTGTGCGGGGAGCGACCCTCAATCCAGGCGTCGAAGTCCGCGCACGTGATATTTCAATCCACGCTCCCCTGTGCGGGGAGCGACTTCAGCTTGCGGTTGAGCATGTCGTTCTCGTCCTGATTTCAATCCACGCTCCCCTGTGCGGGGAGCGACAGCTGCTGGAAGGCCTTGCCGCCTGCGAGTCGAAATTTCAATCCACGCTCCCCTGTGCGGGGAGCGACCGCTACATATTGTAGCTCCAA
>JAUMVS010000320.1 GCA_030530045.1 Phoenicibacter congonensis | reverse complement strand
TTTATTGGTTTCGGACACTCCGATAGCTACACTGTCAGCGAGCTTTCTCACTGCATTAAATACCTTTATATCCGAACCTCTGAACACAATGCGGTTAGCTTCTATTACAAGGCCCGCATTTCCCGGCGGAGACGAAGGAAATAATCTTCGAATGATGTCAAATTGGCCAAGGTTTATCTGTTTGAGCATACTGAAAGCCTTGTAAAAACGTTCTGTTCTTTCCATATTCCTTTTGCTGAGTCCCGGGCTGAGGTAATCGTCACAATAAGAAAGCACCTCATCGACAGCCATTGCTCCGGCGTCTTCATCCCAGCAAAAATCTCCCGTTTCTTCCCTGTCTTCAATCTCAGTTCCGAGCCTTATGTAATCCATAATATTACCTCTTTTATATTGGGTACATTCTATCACAATGCTTTAGAAAATTCAACAGGTTATTTGCAAAAAAAAGTGTAAAATTATATATAGTTCACTAATATTTGCTTCAAACAGATCCCCCGTTAGAGGCAGCAAATATAGTTTGCAAACCCCATCCTCAATGTAAAATCAACTGACCGTCTTTCCGAATATAATAACCGAATCACAAATAAAAGCTAAATTTCAGAGGCGGCTGCTCGTGCTGCCGAGTGGCTTTCGCGTAGGCATAGCATTAAAATTAGGATGTTCTATGAAAAGAGAAATCCAAACCCTTCACCAATTGGTTTAGGGCTAGGATTTATACTGTTTAGCACGGGTAAGAGGACTTGAACCTCCGCGGCCTTGCGATCATTAGAACCTGATGGTAACGCCGCCTCGGTGAAAGGTTGTTAATTTTAGACCGATATTAAGAAAACAACGATTGATAAATATTTATAATATCAGTCTTGGTAACCTCTTTTTCCGTGTTTGAGGGACTTCCGCTTGCAAGTGCGTCATCTGCCATTTTTTCTATATTGCCGAAGAAATCTTCCTTATCTATGCCATACTCGGAAAGGGTCGGCACCTCGAGCTTTTTGCAAATATCGCCGATTGCATCCAAAAAGGCCTCTGCGGCGGCTCGGTCATCGGCATTTCCGTCGGCCGCATTTATCGCCCTGCCTAAAGCGGCAAAGCGGTTCACCGCACCGTCAAGCGCAAAGGACATACATTTATACAACAGCATTGCGTTTGAAAGTCCGTGCGGCACATGGTAAAGCGCACCTATGGGGCGGCTCATGCCGTGAACAACGGTTACAGAGGAATTGTTGATGGCGATACCCGCTTCAAGCGCGGCGATTGCCGTTTCGTTTCGCGCCGTCAAATCGTTACCGTCGGCATATGCGGCGGGAAGATATTTAAACAGCCGTTTTACGGCAGATATACAAATGCCGTCGGTAAGCGGCTGTGCGCGGCGTGAGGTATACGCCTCTATGGCGTGGGTAAGCGCGTCAAGTCCCGTCGACGCCGTTACCGACCTCGGAGCGGAAACTCCGAAGCTGCCGTCTACCACCGCAATATCGGGCACCAAAGCCGCGCCCTTTAAAAGCATTTTTATATTTCTTTTTGTGTCGGTTATAACGGTAAACTGCGTGGCCTCGGAGCCGGTTCCCGCGGTTGTGGGTATCGCTGTCATCATCGGCAATTTAATATCAATTGCCTCTTGGTAATAATCGCATATTTCCTTTTCTCCCGAAACGTTTACGGCAATGGCTTTCATGGAATCAATGGGACTGCCCCCGCCTATCGCAACAAGCAAATCACAGCCCTCGTCCTTATATTTCGCCGCCCCCGCCGCTATCATGGTATCGTCCGGCTCGCCTGTTATGCCG
>JAUMVS010000319.1 GCA_030530045.1 Phoenicibacter congonensis | reverse complement strand
GGCGGGGCGAGGCGGCGACAGTGCTGAGCAAAGCAATCAAATTATGTCTGGAGTGAAAAGGCAATGTCTTTCATTGTTATTCCGGCACTCGTCATCGGCTTGGGCTTTATCTTGTATGCACAGTTCAAATACAATAAGGGAATATTCTAATGCCTTTGTTCACAGGGCGGGTTTAAGCACATTGGAACTTGCCCCCTGTAAATTGCATCTTACCTGCCCAAATTGACCACTTACCGATGAATCCAAGACAAAACCGGACACTTCCGTTATAATATGCTTGCAAGGGCAAGAGAAACGAGGTGATACTCATGAAAGTCGAAATAAAGGTGCTGTCCGAAGCCAAAGAGCCGTATGTCGTGATCTATGCGAGTGAGATAACCCCGGAAATCCGCCGCACAGCGGCACTGCTCGAAACAAAAAACTCCGGTGTGGTCTCTGTGATGGAAAACGAGCGCATCATCGTGCTTCGCCCCGATGAAATCTACATGGTGCGGGTGGAAAACGAAAAGACGGTCGTATATACCAAGACGAAGCGGTATGACGGCGGCAAGCGGCTGTATGAGTTTGAAGAAATCCTTGGAAAAGGATTTATGAGAATCTCCAAAGGAACGCTTGCAAACCTGCACTACCTTGACTATGTTGAGTCAACATTGGGAGGACTGATGCTTCTTGTTTTGAAAAACGGCTGCAAGGAGTGCATCTCACGGAAGTATCTGCCCGCTTTCAAACAGTATTTAGGATTATAAGGAGGCGTCTGTGGTGAAGAAACTATTGAAAAAACTCTGTTCCGGCGTCGGCACGGGCTGCTTCGTCTTCGTTGCAATGCTATTCATTGCTCCGATTTTCGCGGGAGGTGCAAATGTCTTTTTCGCGAAGAAAACGGGCGCAGAATGGCAGTTGACCGCGCTCTGCTGCATCCTCATATCCGTAGGCTTCTATATTCCGTCTCTGATCTATGAGAACGAGAAGCTCGCTCTGTGGCTTAGGACGCTGATACACATGACCATCGGTACGATTGTCTATCTCCTGACGGCGTATTTTGCCGGATGGATGGCATCAGACCTTGTGGGGACAGCCCTGCAGCTCCTGATTGCCTTGGGTGCTGCCGCTATCATCTGGCTTTGCATTTTTCTATACATCAAAGCGCAGGCAAGGAAGATGAATCAAAAAATCAAGGAGAAGCAGCAGGACGAATAACCACCATCACAAAACATTATTCCTCAAGAGCGCAATCGGCGAAAATCGGTTGCGCTTTTTTCTTGTCTGCCCCATACAGCGCAAAACGCCGCAGGGCGGCAAGCGAAGCGGAGAAAAAGTGCGGCGTATGCGGCACGGGTAGAAGCGTTCACAAAAATCTGCTATAATTTTTTGAGGAAATTTTGAAAACCGTGAAACCAAATCCGATTTTTGTCGGGATATATAGTGAAGGCACCTGACAGCAGACGAGAAAGGAGGTTCGCCTACTCATGGTCATACCTCCAAGATGTCTTTTGAGGCGAATCAGACGGTCAATTTCCGGGTGATTATTGGCGGGAATCATATCGAAATCTGCCGCAAATCATTCAAAATAAGTCGTTGCGAACGGTTAGTACGTATAAAATAGCTGGCTACAAAACGGCTACAAAATTCGTAATGAACCTATGTACAGCCCGAAATGCGTGGATTATTTGGACGAAAAGCGTATCGAGAGTGCATTTTATAACCCTAAATCAAAGCCCAAGACTTGAGTGGGAATAAACATACCGTGTTCCCCCCTGCCCGGTATCAGAAAATCTGGCCGGGCA
>JAUMVS010000318.1 GCA_030530045.1 Phoenicibacter congonensis | reverse complement strand
GCCCTGGGCAAAGTCTTCAGCAAGTCTTTTTTGAAGTTCCAAGCAGCGTAGCCATCCTCCACTGATTTGTTGCGATAGTCAACCACACGGACATCATGTCCCATCGAGCGCAATAACTCCTGCGTGGCGTAAGTCTGCAACATCGCCCCGTAGTTGCACGCATAGTGAAATGTCAGGATTCCTATTTTCATAACTACCAGTCACATCTGATGTGATTGCCCTCATTGCATGGAATAATGGCTCCATTGATTGACCTTGACGCGTCAGAGATCAAAAACACGACCGTCTCGGCAATCTCTTCCGGAAGCAGCACACGTCCGCCCGAAGTTCCCGGTCTAAAAAGATTTCCGTTCCTGTCAACACCAGTCATGTCCGAAACCGTCACCCCGGGAGCGACCGCATTGACCCGAACGCCATCCTTCAACGCTCTGCGCGCAAGTCCCTGAGTAAGACTGCAAACCGCCGCCTTGGTGAGGCCATAAGGTTGGTCGTCGCAGTACAGTCCCCTTTCAGATGTCACGAATATTATGCTTCCTCCTGAATTACCGGTAGCCTTGAAATTATTCAGAAATGCCTTCGACAAAAAGTATGGTCCCTTCAGGTTGGTTCCGAACTGAGCGTCAAATCCTTCCAATGTCACATCGTAGATGCTTCCCTCATGCAAGGATATTCCAGCATTGTTGACAAGGACATCAATCCGTCCTCCAAGTTTCCGGGAACACTCTTGGACAAACGAAGGAATATGCTCGTAATCTGTCACATCGAAAACAGAATAAAGGCAATCGCCCAATTCCGAGGCTGCCTTTTCAAGGGTTTGTGAAGATCTCCCGCAGATGAGCACTTCCGCTCCCTCGGCGACACACTTCTTAGCTATCGCGAAACCCAAACCTCTTCCACCACCCGTTATCAGGATCTTTTTCCCTTTCAATATGTTAGAAGGTTCCACCATCCCAACATCGACCTTGACATTCACTTTCGGAATGCCTTTGAATATATAGTCAATCGCTCTCGTCAAAGTCTTTCCCATAATCTATTTTCCTATCAATTTATTAATACGGTTGATGGAATCCTTCCCGAACACACTCTTGATCAAATCCTTGGCCTTATCCTTTGCATCCGGTCCAACGGCATTGCCGAACATTTCCAAAGCCCGGCTCTCGTCCTCACTGTCCGTGAAAACCTCCAGCACCATGGAACGGGACAACGAAGGCGAGACAAATCTCTCCGAAACACTATTGAACTCTTCCGCATTTGATGCGGAAAGATATTCAAGGCCAAGATCCTGGGCATAATGAGAGACCAACTCATGGGATTTATTCCCATAATGACCACTGGCGGCGATGTATGCGTCGGCATCGTCCCCCCACATCGAAGCCGGATGGCTGTAGTTTCTGAATTCGGTTCCTTTGCCGTTGTTTATCAGCAAGATTCTGATGTTCTTTCCTATGTGTCTGTTACCTAACGAGTTCATGTCATAAAAGAACGCGAGATCACCGAAAACACCGAAATGCAAAATTTCAGGAGAGGCCAAAGATGAACCCACCAACGAGGACAATCCGCCGTCTATTCCGAATCCACCGACATTGGAAAACACTTTTACTGATGGATCTTGTCTGAAAAAATTCCAGCTTCTCAACGAGTTGAGTATGCCAAGATGAAGCACTGCCCCGGAAGGCAGCGCGCCGGAAAGACGCCTTGCGACCCAAAGATTGGAGAAAGGCAGTTCCGGAACAGATGAGAGCACTGCCTCATATTCCTTTTCTATTCCAGTCATTTTCATGGATGG
>JAUMVS010000317.1 GCA_030530045.1 Phoenicibacter congonensis | reverse complement strand
GTCACGAATGGGTTTTCAGCCACGATGTCGGCGAATGTGTTGATGGCGGAGCGGCCGCCGAATTTAGCGTAAAACTCGAGGGCGTTGTCAAGCACAAAGATACTGCCCGACACGTCGGGGTAAACGCCCGCGTCGTCGCCTGTCTTTAAATCAAGACGGACACCGGCGTGGATATTATAAAAATCGCCGCTCATGGTAAAATAAGGATTCAACGCGATGATAAGCTGTCCTTGGTAAACATTATCATAATTGACATCAATATCCGCCGCTATCGTCTGCAGTTTGTTGACGCTCTCGTTAAAAATCCAGTCATCGGAATATGCCATGTGCGCTGTTCCGTTGAGTTGGTGTTCTGTTATACCGTCGGGGATCCATGTGGCGCGGTAATCGCCGCCGAACTCGGTGTACAAGTTGCGATAGCTCGACCCGCTTGACAGCCATTTCGCCCCTGCGTTTATCGAATGGATATTACGTCCGTCGGTGTTCTCTCCTTCGTAAGCGCGCAGATGATACATATCATATTTGTAGTCAATGAACGGACGCAGCTGCCCGCCTCGGAATTTGTTGACAGTCATAACGCTGAAGTTGTTATTCATGAACGACGACTTCTTATAGTCTTTCATATCGAGCCAAGAGGAGTAGTGCCTCACCCCCACTCCGAGGCTCATATTTCTTGACACGTCGGAATAATGACGGAACAAGAACACCGGGGAGAGACGCGTTCCGAGAGCGGCTTTGAGGAAGTTGTTCTTCCCCTCTACACCATATTCGGCCTTATAGCTCATCGCACTCATCGTCTCCACCTCCATGTTATATCCATAGTCGAAGTCGCGGACACCTGCCTTGTAATTCGGAATATCAAACTCATTGTCAGGAGCTTGCGGGGTCTTCAGCAATCTCTCCGAACGTTTAATCTGCGGACGATACGAGCCTTCAACAGTCACCTGCTCGTTATGCGACTGCGCATTGGCGACGAAACTGGCGATAACGAATAATATGCTTATTATCAACGACTTACTTTTCATTCTGCGTCCTCCTCATTGTTTAATTCATCTTTCTCCATGGCGGCAAGTTTCTGTTGTGCTATGTCTTTCGGCTCGCCTCCCGGATAGTTGTCGATGATGCTGCGCAACGTCGCTTTTGCCTGGAAGACATTGCCTTTGGCGACATACACATCGCTCAACGTCACGAACGACATCGCCACATAATAGCTATATGCGCTGAAGTTGTCGGAGATGTAAAACACGCATTCTTCCGCCTCGTCAAGATTGCCGAGTTTATAGTTGGCGAGCACTGCATGATATGCCGCTTCGGCACCAGCTTCGCCCCTGTCTGTTTTCGAGCATTCACGTAACTTCGGCAGTGCCGATGTATAGTCTTTCTTGTTGTAGAGCGACATGCCGACGACGTAATTCACGAAATTCTTTTTGTGCTGCTCTATATCCGGCATCGCCGCAAGCTCATTGCCTTTGGCAATGGCAGTGTCGTAATCCTCAAGTTTATAACTACATTCCATCACGCCCTCGACAGCTTGTATCTTAAGTTTCTGATTCTCCGTGATATTCAGCAGTCTTTCATAATGACCCTTGGCTTCCGTATAATTTCCAGCCGCCTTGTCCATGCCGGCAAGCTTCAACAAAGCATTGTCGGTGTAATCGTTGTCAGGCAGTGAAATGATGTGTTCAAGATACGGTCTCGTCTCATCGCCGCGACCCGATTTCTCCAATGACATCATACCGTAGTAGTTGATTTTCAAAATATAAGCGCCGTTCGGGAATTGTTCTATGTATT
>JAUMVS010000040.1 GCA_030530045.1 Phoenicibacter congonensis | reverse complement strand
AAGCTTGAGCAGGCAATTTATGATGCTGTTCGCGAAGGCGACAGAACAACTGGCGACATCGGCGGCCACGCAAAGACTGTTGAATTTACACAAGCTATCATCGAGAGGCTCTAAAACAATGAAACTGATTGATCAGAAGGTTTTATTAAAGAACGGCGAGGTTGTTCCTTGTAGCGACGAGGAATTCGAGCAGGGAAGAGGCAAGACGATTGCTGCTTCAATTCTCAGCTCGCACGACAACGGCGAGAGCAGTGACGTTTTGCATCTCAAGTTTGACTCGCTAACTTCACACGACATTACCTATGTCGGAATCATTCAAACTGCACGTGCTAGCGGGCTAAAAGAGTTCCCTGTGCCCTATGTTCTGACGAACTGCCACAACACACTTTGTGCTGTCGGCGGCACAATTAACGAGGACGACCACCGCTTCGCGCTTTCTGCAGCGCATAAATATGGCGGCATTTACGTTCCACCAAACATGGCAGTTATTCACTCCTACAATCGCGAAATGATGAGCGGTTGCGGACGCATGATTTTGGGTTCCGACTCGCACACTCGCTACGGCGCTCTTGGAACAATGGCTGTTGGCGAAGGCGGCGGCGAGCTTGCAAAGCAGCTGCTGAAAAGAACCTACGACATTGCAAACCCTGACGTAGTTTTGATTCATGTTACTGGCGAAGTTAAGCCAGGCGTTGGCCCTCACGATGTTGCTTTGGCGCTCATCGGAGCGACCTATGCAAACGGTTTCGTGAAGAATTCTGTCATGGAATTTGTGGGCGATGGCATCGCTTCTCTTTCGCAGGAATACAGAAACGCAATCGACGTTATGACGACTGAGACCACTTGCTGGTCATCAATTTGGCAGACCGACGACGTCACTAAGGCCTACTTCGAGGGTCACAATCGTCCAGAAGCCTACGCAAAACTTGACGCAGAAGATGGCGCTGCATACGTTCGTGCAATTGAGCTTGACCTGGGCGAAATTGAGTCGATGATTGCTCTTCCTATGCACCCTAGCTATGCAATTGCAATTAACGAACTTAAAGCTGACCCTAAGAAATATCTCCAAGAGGCACAAGATCGTGCAAACGAACAGCTTTCTGGAAATGTTGAGATGGACCTCGTTTCAAAAATTGATGAGCAAGGAAACGTTAACGTTGACCAGGGAGTGATCGCTGGATGCAGTGGTGGCACCTATGGAAACATCATGGCTGCAGCTGCTGTTCTTGATGATTGCAACACTGGAAACGGCGAGTTCAGATTGAGCGTTTACCCTGACTCAATGCCAGTTTACAAAGCTCTTGTTGATAACGGAACTGTTTCAAATCTCGTCTCAACTGGCGCGATTTTTAGAGAGGCATTCTGCGGACCTTGCTTTGGTGCAGGCGACACTCCTGCTAACGGTGAGCTTTCAATTCGCCACACCACAAGAAACTTTGCAAACCGCGAAGGCTCAAAGCCAGGCGAGGGTCAAATCTCGGCTGTTGCTCTCATGGATGCTCGTTCAATTGCAGCTACCGCTGCTAACCAGGGTGTTTTGACTGCTGCTACCGATGTTTGCCACGAGCCAGAGCCAGCATATGAGTGCCCATTTAACGATTCTGTTTATAAGAAGCGTGTCTATTACGGCTTTGGAAACCCTGAGCCCGACTACCCGCTTCACTTTGGTCCAAACATCAAAGACTGGCCAGAGCAGCCAACTCTCACAAACAACATTTTGCTGAAGCTTTGCTCGCACATCGACGACCCTGTCACAACAACCGACGAGCTCATTCCTTCAGGTGAGACTTCATCGTTTAGATCAAACCCACTTCGTTTGGCAGAGTTTACTCTTTCTCGTCGTGACCCAGAATATGTTGGTCGCGCTAAAGATGTTGCAACGCTTGACTTTGACAATGACGACGTCAAACGCGCAATTTCTGCATTCGAGGCTGCAGGCGTTCAGGTCGAGACGAGCGACACATTAATTAAGAGTGCAATTTATGCGAAAAAGCCAGGTGACGGAAGCGCTCGCGAACAAGCAGCATCTTGCCAGCGTGTTTTGGGCGCAGGCGCAAACTTCGCTGAAGAATATGCAACGAAGCGCTACCGTTCAAACTGCATTAACTGGGGCATTTTGCCATTCCTCACAACCGATGCAGCTGTGCTCGACGTTAACGATTGGGTGTTTGTTCCAAATGTCATCGATGCAATCGATTCCGATGCAGAATTTAGCGGCTATGCATTTCACGATGGCGCAGTGACCGAGATTAAGCTCAAGCTTGGTCAGCTCACAGGCGATGAGAAGCAAATCTTAAAAGATGGATGCTTGATTAACTATTACAAGAATCACTAATTATTATTAGTGCAAAAGTCAATTGACGCAAGGCGCGGGGAATCTCGCGCCTTATCTATTTATAGCTGGCCGCGCGTTTTCCATAACACTTTTTGTTGATCATTTGAGACAAAAGTTAGCTTAATCTAACCCGGGCGTACCCTTTTTATTGGGTATTTTTGTCCTACATCGAAAACGCACTTTACAAAATATTTACAAACATATAATTAGGACATTATTGGACCCCGATTTGGTGGTAAGAATGGATTTATTTGGCATAGATAAACTTGGAATTACAGAACCTAAAGCAGTCTATCGCAACCTAGATGCACAGACTTTGACCGACAAGGCTCTCGAGAATGGGGAAGGCAAACTTTCCGAGACCGGTGCACTTGTTGTTTACACGGGAAAATACACTGGTCGCTCACCTAACGACCGTTTTATCGTCGACGTTCCTTCAGTGCATGACGAAATCAATTGGGGAAAAGTTAACGCACCTTGCTCTCGCGAGATGTTTTTGGCAATTCGCGAGAAGGTAGTCAACTATCTGAATGGCAAAGATGTCTACGTTTTTGATGGCTTTGCTGGTGCTGACCCTAAATACACTCACAAGTTCCGCGTAGTGAATGAATATGCTCATCAGAACTTGTTCATTCATCAGCTTTTGATTCGCCCAACTGAAGAAGAGCTTGCAGCCTATGGCGATCCAGAGTTTACTGTAATCGCAGCTCCAGGCTTTAAGTGCGACCCAGAAGTTGACGGCACAAATTCTGAAGCTGCAGTGCTTCTTGACTTTGAACTCAAGCAAATTGTCATTGCAGGCACAGGTTATTGCGGTGAGATCAAAAAGTCGGTCTTCTCGACTATGAACTACATGCTCACAAAAGATGACGTTTTGCCTATGCATTGCTCGGCAAACATCGACCCTGAGAGCGGCGAGACTGCAATTTTCTTTGGTCTTTCTGGCACTGGAAAAACAACGCTTTCTGCTGATGAGTCACGCAACCTCATTGGCGATGACGAGCACGGTTGGTCTCCTGACGGCGTGTTTAACATCGAGGGTGGCTGCTATGCAAAGTGCATTAATCTGACAGAAGAGTCGGAGCCTGTCATCTATCACGCAATCAAGAGCGGTGCTGTTGTTGAAAACGTCATCATGAAAGAAGATGGCACGTTTGATTTTGCTGACAACTCTCTCACCGACAACACTCGCGTTGGTTACCCAATCGAGTTCGTTCCAAATGCGCAAATCCCAAGCACCGGCGGAATTCCTAAAGTTGTAGTGTTCCTCACTGCTGATGCATTTGGCGTTTTGCCTCCAATCAGCAAGCTTTCTCGCGATGCTGCTATGTATCACTTCGTCACTGGCTTTACTTCAAAAGTCGCTGGCACTGAGCGCGGCATTACCGAGCCAACACCAACGTTCTCAACGCTTTTCGGCGAGCCTTTCATGCCAATGAACCCAATGGTTTACGCTGAAATGCTTGGTGACAAGCTTGATAAATATGGCACCGATGTTTACCTCGTAAACACCGGCTGGTCAGGCGGAAAAGCATCCGATGGCGCTAGCCGCATCAAGCTGAAATACACTCGCGCTATGGTTAACGCTGCACTGTCTGGTGAGCTCAAAGACGCAGAGTATGAGCACCATCCAGTGTTTAACGTCGATTTCCCACTTGCATGCACAAACGTTCCAAGCGAGTTATTAAATGCTCGTGAAATGTGGGAAGACAAGGCCGCCTACGACGAAACAGCAAATCGCCTTGCTAAAATGTTTGTGGACAATTTTGCTGCGAAATATCCTGACATGCCTGCAAACATCGTTTCAGCTGGTCCGGTTGCAGAAGACTAAAAGCTTTGTTCGATTTTCATTTATAAGAACATTTTTTAAAAGGTCCAACTCGTGTGGGCCTTTTTGCTAATTTCAAGAAGTTTTAAAGGAGTTTTATTTTGTGTGGAATTGTTGGATACTCAGGCGATAAACCAGCTAAAGACATTCTGATTTTTGGGCTTCGTTCCATTGAATATCGTGGCTACGACTCAGCTGGTGTTGCTTTTTCAAACGGCGACCACATCGATGTTGTCCGTCAAATCGGAAAAGTGAACTCGCTCGTTGAAACTCTTGGCGATGCCTATTCCGACTGCACTTGCGGAATTGGCCACACGCGCTGGGCAACTCACGGTCGTCCAAGTGTGCGAAACGCTCACCCACATGTTTCTTGCAATGGCGAAATCGCTCTTGTTCACAACGGAATCATCGAGAACTTCGTTGAGCTAAAAGAGGAACTCGTTGCAGAAGGCCATCACTTCAAGAGCGACACCGACAGTGAAGTTGTTGCTCACTTGATTGAGAAATTCTACAAGGGTGACCTGCTCGAGGCAGTTCATGAGGCTTGCGGTTATCTCATTGGTTCCTATGCTTTGGCTGTAATGTGCAAAGACGAGCCAGGCACAATCGTTTGCACAAAGAAAAACTCACCACTAGTTATTGGCATGCGCGACGATGGCACCTACCTCGCTTCCGACGTTGTTGCAGTTGTTGATTACACTCGCGATGTCGTAATTCTTGAAGACAATGAATACGTCAAAATCGAAGGCGCAAAAACTGCTTTCTATGACGACTATCTTAAAACTATTGAGCCAGAAGTCACCTACATCGACTGGGATGTTTCTACTGCTGAAAAAGAAGGCTACCCTGACTTCATGTTGAAGGAAATCTATGAGCAGCCTCGCGTCATTCGTGACACTCTTGCTGGTCGTCTTGTTGGAGGCAGGCTTAACCTTGATGAGCTCGGCTTGACCCCAGAAGAGCTAAACCTGATTGATAACGTCTACATCATCGCCTGCGGCACTTCCTATCACGCAGGTCTCGTTGCTAAAAACCTCATTGAGGCTTGGGCTCGCATCCCTGTAACTGTGGAAGAAGCAAGTGAATTCCGTTACAGGAACCCAATCATCAAGCCAACCACACTCGTGGTTGCGGTTTCTCAGTCGGGCGAAACTGCCGACACACTTGCTGCAATTCGTGACGCTCGCATCAAAGGTGCTCGCGTGTTCGGCATCACAAACGTTGTTGGTTCTCCAATTGCTCGTGAGAGCGACGGTGTTATTTACACAAAGGCTAACAAGGAAATCGCAGTTGCTTCAACTAAGTCTTTCACTGGTCAGTTAGTCTCGCTAACTTTGCTTGCTATGCTTCTTGCTCAGGCAAATGGCCGCATGACCACAAAAGAGCTTCGCGTTCTGTTTAATGAACTTGCACACACTGCAGAACTTGTCCTGCGCGTAATTTCGAAGCCAGAAGCTGTAAATGAGGCAGCAAAAGCATTTGTAAATGCGCACTCAGCACTTTTTGTTGGGCGTGGAATGGGCGCTGCAATTTCTAAGGAAGGCGCACTTAAGCTTAAGGAGATTAGCTACTTGCACGCTGAGTCCTATCCAGCAGGCGAGATGAAGCACGGCCCAATTGCTTTGATTGATGAAGGCTTCCCAGTGATTGCAATTGCAACTAAGTCTCCAACCTACGACAAACTCGTTTCTAACTTGCAGGAATGCCGCGCTCGTGGCGCATGCGTCATCGCAATTGCGACAGAAGGAGACGAAGACATCAAGCGCCATGCCGACCATGTCATTTATGTTCCTGATTGCAAAGAGGCATTCTCGGCAATCGTTGCAACAGTGCCTCTGCAGTTGCTTGCACGCGAGGTTGCAATTCTTCGTGGCTGCGATGTTGACCACCCAAGAAACTTGGCAAAGTCGGTAACAGTAGAGTAGGGCATCAGCAATTTAGCCGTTAATTTGCGGTAAATTTAGCTCGTTTACGGAAAGCGAGCAGCACCAGCTTCCTTGCTGGCGATATAAAAAGAATTAGCAGGCAGAGCGCATAGTCTTCTGCCTGCAGTTTTATAAAAGAGAAATTTAGGAGAAGCAATGAAAGCTTTAATCGTTGTAGACATGCAAAACGACTTTGTAACCGACAGCTTGGGTAGCCCCGACGCGCAAAAAATTGTTCCAAATGTTGTGCAAAAAGTGAAGGATTGCCTCGCTGCAGGCGATAAGGTTTTCTTCACTCGCGACACCCACACCCCAGCCTATCTCTCAACTCTCGAAGGCAAAAATTTGCCAGTTGAGCATTGCATTGAAGGCACTCATGGCTGGGAGATTATCGATGAGCTCAAACCTTTTGTTGACCAGTCAGCTGGTGTAATTGACAAGCCAACATTTGGTTCCTACAAATTAGTTGACACTCTTGAGCCATTGATTGCAAACGATGAAGTTCGCGAGATTGAGCTTTGTGGCTTGTGCACCGACATCTGCGTTGTTTCAAATGCACTTTTGCTTCGCGCTAAGTTCTACGAAACAACGATTACCGTTGACAGTTCTTGCTGCGCTGGCGTCACACCCGACTCTCATGAGTCGGCGCTAAACACTATGCGCTCTTGCCAAATCAACGTTTTGTAGTCGTTTAAATATTAGGCTTATAGGACAAAATGTGTTTATGATGAGGTTTACTTTTCCCAGGTAGACCTCCTTTTTTCTGCCTAAAAACTTCGCAAAAATTAAAGGCCGCACCCGTCATTTGGTGCGACCTATTTTGTTTATCTATTTTTGCTTCTCTGTTTTTTTCTGAGAGAAATGGTTTTAGAGGTAGTAGGTCATGATGTAGTCTTCCATCACGAAACCATCACCAATTGGGTTGTCTTGCTCGTCAGTTTTCTCAAACCCGAAGTGGTCATAGACCGCAAGCGTGTTTTTGTTGTATTTGTTACAAGTGAGGTAAATCTTTTTGCAGCCACGCTCGCGGGAGAGGTCTTTTAGAAAATCGAAAGCTTTAGTTGCCAGGTGCTCACCGCGATGATCGGCACGAACATAGAGCTTGCTCAAAAACATTGTGTCGGCATCTTCTTGATGAATGCCCATGTAGCCAGCCATTTCGCCATCAGGGCGAATTTGGTAATACTCGTAGCCTTCCGCGAGTTGTTCTTTCAAAGCGTCAAAGCATTGAAACTTTTTCAGCATGTAGTCGACTTGCGCCTGTCCAATAATTGGAACAAAGTGCTCGTTCCAAATTGTTTTTGCCGTTTCATCAATCTCTTGGAGCTGCGCATCGGTTTCAGCTTTTACGATTTGAAATTCGCTCATTACTCTTGCCTTTCTGTTTAAAATAGTCGTTGTTAGCTTATTCAAGTTTAAATAATTTTTTAATAACAATGTGGGGTGGACAAAATGGAGTTAAGAGAAATTCGCGATTTTCGTGAAGAAGATTTGCCGGAAATGGTCGAAATCTGGAACGAAGTTGTTGAGGATGGCGTTGCTTTTCCGCAGGAAGAATGCCTCGATGTTGATTCGGCTCGAGAGTTTTTCTCGGCACAAGATGGATGCCGCGTGGCAGTGCTTGGCTCTGGTGAGGTTGCAGCACTTTCAATCATTCACCCAAACGCAATCGGCAGAAGCGGCCACATCGCTAATGCATCCTATGCAGTTTCTTCAAAATTCCGCGGCCTTCACATCGGCGACAAAATCGTTCGCGACTCTCTTGAGGTTGCAAAATCCCTCGGTTACAGAATTCTGCAATTTAACGCAGTTGTAGCCTCAAACGTTCATGCATTGCATCTCTATGAGCGCATCGGCTTTAAGAAAATTGGCTGCATAGAAGGCGGCTTTAGAAACAAACAAGGCGAATATGAAGATATGTTTGCCTATTTTTATCCACTTGTCTAACTTTTGGTAAAATAAACAAGCTTGTAAATTTATCACACATGCGGAAGCGACTATGACCCGCTAGTGACCACTAAGAAAAGGTTGCGGGGAATGGGTGGACCTTTCGCAGAGGACTAACGAATGGAGATGAAAATGACCGATAAAATTACGATCAACACTCTCATTGAGGCAGGATGCCACTTCGGACACCAGACAATGCGCTGGAACCCAAAAATGAAGCAATACATTTTTGGCAAGCGTGGTGACATTCATATCATCGACCTCAAGAAAACCCTTGTTTCACTTGACCAGGTTTACACTTTTGTTCGTGAACTTTCTGCTCAGGGCAAAACAATCCTTTTTGTAGGAACAAAAAAGCAGGCTCAAGAGGCAATTGCTGACGCTGCTAACCGCTGCGGCATGCCATATGTCAACGCTCGTTGGCTCGGTGGTTTCCTCACAAACTTCCAAACAATCCGCACTCGTGTTAAATACATGGAGAAACTCGAGGCTGAGGAAGCTGACGGCCGTTCTGCTCTCTACACAAAGAAGGAGCAAATTCTTCGTAAGAAGGAACTCATCAAGCTTCAAACTAACCTCAACGGCATTCGCAACATGGAAAAAGTTCCTGATGCAATTTTCGTTATCGACTCAGCACGTGAGGACATTGCAATTCGTGAAGCTGCTCGCCTTGGTGTGCCAATCATCGGCACAATCGACACAAACTGCGATCCTGACAAAGTCAACCTCGGCATCCCTGCTAACGACGACTCAATCGGCAGCGTAAAGCTCCTTTGCGACTTCGTTGCAGACGCAGTTCTCGCAGGCACATCTGCTGTTGTTTCTGCTGAAGAAATGGCAGCTCCTGCAGCTGAATAGTTGTTTTTTTAAGAATTTTTAAGACCAATAATTGGAGGGAAATAAATGGCTGAAGTAACAGCTGCTCTTGTAAAAGAGCTTCGTGAAATCACCGGCGCAGGCATGATGGAGTGCAAAAAAGCTCTGACTGAGGCTGAGGGTGAAATTGAAGCTGCTATCGACGTTCTCCGCACACGTGGTCTTGCTGCTGTAGCTAAAAAAGCTGGCCGTGAGACAAACGAAGGCACAGTCATGGCAGTCACTTCTCCTAGCAACAAAGACGGCGTCATTGTTGAGCTCAAGTGCGAAACTGACTTCGTCGGCATCAACGAGAAGTTCCACGCATATGCAAAGAAAATCGCTGACGCTGCTCTTTATGCAGAAGGCGATGTAACAGTTGAGAACATCAAAGAGTGTGAACTCGACGGCGAAAAAGTTGAGGACATCCTCACTGACTGCATTCATGTTATGGGTGAAAACTCAGAAATCGCTAAGGTTACAAAGGTCCACGCAGACGGCGTTGCTTCCTACATTCATGGTGGCGGCAAAATTGGCGTTCTCGTAACTTTCGACATCGACGGAATCGACCCTGTTGAGGACGGCTTCCTGACATGCGCTCGCGACGTTGCAATGCAGGTTGCTGCAACTAACCCAGTTGCTGCAAAGCGCGAAGATGTTCCAGCTGAAATCGTTGAGCACGAGATGAGCATCTACAAAGCACAGGCTGCTGAGTCTGGCAAACCTGAGAACATTCAGGTCAAGATTGCAGAAGGCCGCATGCACAAGTTCTACGCTGAGAACTGCCTAGTTGAGCAGGCATTCGTTAAAGACGGCGACCTCACAGTTGAGGAATATGTCAACAAATGCGCAAAAGAGCTCGGTGGCTCACTTAAGATCAACAGCTTCGTGCGCATCGCACTTGGCGAATAATTTACGCTTAATAGTTCAAACGCAAGAGAGTCGGGGTTTTTGCCTCGACTCTTTTTATAATAAAAAGCGGTGTTTTTTAAACAAAGGATTGAAATGACAGCACAAGAACACATTTTGGTGCACGGCAATCAAACGCTAAAGGGCACCGTTCGCGTTAGCGGCGCTAAGAACTCAGCTCTAAAACTGATGGCAGCCTCGGTGCTTGCTAAAGGCGTCACAACTCTTCACAACATTCCAAACATTTCTGACATCGATGTCATGTGCGAAGTTTTGGAATTTTTGGGCTGTAAAGTCACTCGCGAAAACCATGACCTCAAAATTGATGCAAGTGACATCTATATTTGGCAAACGCCCTATTCTTTAGTTTCAAAAATGCGTGCTAGCATTTCTATTTTGGGACCGCTGATTGGGCGCTTCGGAAAAGCTAAAGTCGCCATGCCAGGCGGCTGTCAGATTGGTGCTCGAAAAATTGATATGCATCTAATTGGTCTTTCGCACCTTGGTGTGAAAATCGAAAATGACCACGGCTCAATTCTTGCTACAACCGATGACACTTTCAAGGGCGCAGAAGTTGTTCTTGATTTCCCAAGCGTTGGTGCGACTGAAAACACGATGATGGCAGCTGTAGTTGCTCCTGGCACAACACTCATTGAAAACGCAGCTTGCGAGCCAGAAATCGAGGACCTCGCTAACATGCTCAACGCGATGGGTTGCAAGGTTAGCGGTGCTGGCACAAACACAATTGTTATTGAAGGAATTCCGCGTGATGAAGTTCATGCTTGCGAGCACACCTGTGTTGGCGACAGAATTGAAGCTGGAACTTTCCTTGTTGGCGGAGCGCTGACGGGTGGCCCTGTCACAGTTGAAGGCGTTAATCCATCGCATCTTTCCGTAGCTTTGATGAAGCTGCGTTCATTTGGCTGTGAAGTTGAAACTACTGCTGACTCAATTACAGTTTCTCGCACTGGCGATTTGAAACCAGTTGACATTCAAACTCTTCCATACCCAGGTTTTCCAACCGACTTGCAGGCGCAATTTATGTTGCTTGCTAATTATGCCGATGGCATTTCAATCGTTACCGAAAACGTCTTTGAGAATCGCTTTATGTTTGCGGCAGAAATCATGCGCATGGGTGCCGACATCACAATCGATGACCAGCATGCTGTTGTGCATGGTCCACGCAAGCTTTCAGGCGCGCCAGTTTCTGCGACCGACCTTCGTGCAGGTGGCGCACTTGTTTTGGCAGGCATCATGGCGGAAGGCTACACCGAAGTATTCGACATTC
>JAUMVS010000316.1 GCA_030530045.1 Phoenicibacter congonensis | reverse complement strand
ATATCCAAAGAAAACACGATAGAAAGATAAAAGATACGCAAAGGTTTACGTTTTCTTCTCTCCGCTGGCTTTCTCTTCAACTCATTGCAACATCTCCTTCACCTTATCTATATGTCCGTCACAAGGAGCAGGCTCAATGCCTAACAGATGACAGATCAACGGGTAGACATTAACATTTTCAAAACGAGGGTACTCTCCATGTCGGAAAGCCGGACCGATAGCCCGGAACAACGCATGCATCTCGTATAGGTAATTGTCGTAGCCATGACCACCGGGTGTTTTCTCTTGCTTTGTCACCAGTTGCCAACCGATATCCTCCAAAACGATGACATCCCCCACCCTCGGGTTATTGCCATAGTGGAAATGCGCCGGCACCTCACCATGTTTCCAATAGCGCACATGGGGCATCTTAGATAAGCCCTCCAAGACTTTCTTCAGGCAGCCCTTCTTTACGTAAATATTTGTTACGATGGAACTTTCAGCCGCTTCGATCCAGTCTTTCTTTATATAGTCATAGATATTGATCTGCTGGTTGTCACCCAGGTGGGTCATCCCATGATCAGACAACAAGATGAGATTCACCTTGTCGGCATAGGGCAAGCCTTGAATACGGTAATAGAGGTTGCGCATCAGGGAGTCCATCTGCTCCACTGCCCTACGTGTCTGTTTGCTCGACGGACCGTAATAATGTCCATAGGCATCGGGCTGCTCGAAGTAGGCCATGATCAGTCGGGGGCGATCTGGCTCGGGTTTCTGTAACTGTTTGATAATGCCGTCCACACGCTCCTCAAATGTCAGTTGGGGCTTGGCATCATAATTATAATAGTGTTCGGGATATTGTCCTTTGATCGCCACATCCGAACCCGGCCAATAGAACACAGCGGTATGCAGACCGTTCTTTTGGGCCGTCAGCCAAACCGGTTCTCCACCATAATACCGCGGATCAAACTTTGTCTCAGGATCCCCCAGACTAAACGACTTCCCCGTCTCCGGATCACGGAAGGCATTGGCGATGATTCCATGATGGTCGGGATATAATCCCGTAGCTAAGGTATAGTGGTTAGGGAAGGTCTTGGTGGGGAAAGAGGGAATCAGCGAAGAAGACACTCCCTTTTCTGCTATCTCATCCAAGAAGGGTGTGTCATACCATATCGGGTAATCCCAGCGGAATCCGTCCATGGAGATCACCACGGTATATTGATCATTCTCAGCCCTTGCAGTCAATGAGAGCAAGAGGAAAAAAGAAAATATCAGTCTTCGTATCATAGATGAATCTTTTAAGCTATTCATGGTGATAAGGCTCGCCCTTAATAATAGTACATGCTCGATATAGTTGTTCGGTAAACACCAGTCTGACCATCTGATGAGAGAAGGTCATGCGCGACACCGACAGTTTCTCATCGCATCGGGCATACACCGCCGGAGAAAACCCGTAAGGTCCCCCGATGACAAAGACCAAGCGGCGTGCCACATGTTGTTTTTTCTCCAACCACGCGGCAAACTCTATGCTGCGCCATTCCTTACCATGCTCATCTAACAGCACCACTGTATCACCCATCTGCAACTGCTTGAGTATCAACTCTCCCTCACGCTCTTTCTGCTGTTCCTCACTGAGGGCCTTCGTATTCTTCAGTTCGGGGATGTTGCAGATATCAAAAGGGATATAATGCCCTATCCGCTCAGCATAGTCGTTGATACATGCTATCAGATGCTTATTGACCGTCTTCCCTACTTGTATCAGCAGTGTCTTCATGCCTTACTTAATGTTTATAGCTGGCTAGATGATTGGGCTCTCTAT
>JAUMVS010000315.1:703-1802 GCA_030530045.1 Phoenicibacter congonensis | reverse complement strand
CGTGTTATTAATGTAGGTGTATCAGGACCGGGTGTTGTCCATACTGCTCTTAAGGACATTAAAGGGGCTCCTCTTGATGTTGTAGCTGAAACTATCAAGAAGACAGCATTCAGAGTTACCAGAGTAGGACAGTTAGTTGCTCAGGAGGCTTCTAAGCGTCTGGATACACCATTTGGAATCGTAGATCTGTCGCTGGCTCCGACACCTGCTGTAGGAGATTCTGTTGCAAGAATTCTGGAAGAGATGGGACTTGAGGTCTGCGGAACTCATGGAACAACGGCAGCATTGGCTATGCTTAATGATGCTGTCAAGAAGGGCGGAATCATGGCATCTTCTTCAGTTGGCGGTCTGTCAGGTGCATTTATTCCGGTATCAGAGGATGAGGGTATGATAGCAGCTGCAAGATGCGGAACCTTGTGCATCGATAAGCTGGAAGCCATGACCTGTGTATGTTCAGTGGGACTTGATATGATAGCAGTTCCGGGCGATACACCGGCGGAAACTATTTCTGCAATAATTGCAGATGAGGCAGCCATTGGTATGATCAATAATAAGACAACAGCGGTTCGTCTTCTTCCAACACCTGGCACGAAGGTTGGAGATACCATTGAGATGGGCGGATTGCTGGGGGACGCTCCTGTTATGGAGGTTCATAAGGAATCAAGTCACGACTTTATAGCAAGAGGCGGACGTATTCCGGCACCGATTCATAGTTTGAGAAATTAAGATTAGATAGAATATTTTCAATAATTAAGCGCAAAAATTAAGCCTTCCATGACGAATATCTGGAAGGCTTTGTTGTTTATATTAATGTCCGCTGCAATTTCTGTCCGCAGGATCCATGCCCCTTATATAGTAGAATAAATTTGCATACAATTATTTCGTGCAAATTAGAGAAAAACAAGGCAGGAAAGAAAATTTGCGTGCTTTATCGGCAGCTTTTCACTAAAATGAAAGCAAGAGGAGAAGCTGTATGAAGGATATTGGCAAGAATATAAAGGAATATAGGATAAAGAAGAATCTAAGCCGGGAAGAAATGGCAGAACGGCTAGAGGTGTCTAAACGTACAATTTTTAATTATGAAACAGGAAGAAGCAGA
>JAUMVS010000315.1:0-693 GCA_030530045.1 Phoenicibacter congonensis | reverse complement strand
AAATGCTGGAGAAAATTGCAGAGGAACTGGGTGTTGGAATTAATGAAATTGTATATGGAGACAGTTCGGCTGAAAGGAATAAAAACCATAGGATAGTTTTGATATCAGTTAATGGTGTGATTATTGCTGCAGCAATTGTCGTTCTTATTATAGGAGCAAATTGTGCATATAGTCAGCTTAGGAACAGCAATCTTTGGGGATTTACGGATGCATATATTTATTTAATACGACCGCTGATGATGTTTATTATCGGAATTTGCATATCAATTATAATCCGACAATTCGGAATTGTCAGACCTGTAACTAAAATAACAAGAAATATATTAATGATGATAACCATTGTTATATTGTTAGCGGTGATTATTACGATTTTTCATGGGATAGTATATCTGGGCAATCAGGTATGGGCAGATATACAAGTGGTTAATGCAAAATTCAGAGGAGCTTCTTTTATAAATGGCTATTATCCAATCAGCGTTTTAGGCACTAAAATAGGCATGATAATATATCATTTTGTCGAACAATTCTGGATGCTCTATTTGCCGATAGGAGTTGTATCTGATTTATTGTTATTTAACTTAAAGAGAGCAAATGCAAAGGTATAGGTGAAAGATCAAGAAAAAATATTTGATGACATTATTTCTATTAATCGTGTTGAGAATTGCGTCTGGATGCAATAGGATTCTAGACGAA
>JAUMVS010000314.1:978-1805 GCA_030530045.1 Phoenicibacter congonensis | reverse complement strand
ACTGAATGCATTCTTCTGACCATTCTTCCATATACTCATTGTCTTCAAAGCCAAATACCTTTGTGTTTGTTATAATCGCTAATGCTTTTGTGCCTGTGTCATAATTGTATGCCACATAAATATTCTTTTCTTCAGCTTTGAGTACAAGTTCCAGAATCTCTCTTATTTTGTCTCTGAACATTTTTCCTCCTCCTGAACTCTCCTGAACTGATCTACCGCCCAGTATGCGGATATCCCAAAGAGGATGTTAAACCAGATCGGGATGTCCACATATTTCCCCGCAAGGATGCAGAGGGCTATGATTATGTACTGTTTCATAATGCTTGTCCTTCTTTCTCCGCCTTAACCGGCGGCTTTTCTTTCGTAATTCATGCTCAGAAGAATTTCATCCTGTCTCTGGATGAGCAGGCATTTGATTTCTTCTTCTGACATATCACTGGCTTTATGCTGAATTCCATTAATACGGATATTTCTTGTTACCAGTTTTAATTCTGACATCTTCCTCACCTCTTTTTATGGTATGGGAAATGGTATGTATGGGTTACTGTTTATAAAAAATTAATGACTTTGTCGAACGACTTTCGTTGACTACAGTCTTGTTTACTCTTATTCTGTATGTACAGGGTACTGGGAATACCTGAGTACATACAGAAAGGAGATTATTTATGCGTAGATATCAGCCTCCATTTAACGGAAAGCGTTATCTTTTGAATCTTAATACGGGTGAGATCCATGACTTAGATAACGAAACTGATTCCTGCCGTATCGATGACATAAAGCCAGAACATATTCATATGGATGATTCTTATGACGCATGTCTGGTTTAT
>JAUMVS010000314.1:0-968 GCA_030530045.1 Phoenicibacter congonensis | reverse complement strand
CTGAATATCCAAACGGCAACGGATGTTATTACTGCTTACGGGATAAAGATAAGCGGTGACCCACCTCTTTCAAGAACTGCATCGTTGATTTGTTGCAGTTCTTCTGCTGTTATTTCTCCCATCATGTGTTTTACCAAAGCATCTCTATCATCTTCTTTTGGAAATTGGTTTCCCAGAAGAATGATGCAGCTCGCCATTGTTTGTATATTTACCTGTCTCAATAAATCATATCTTGTCATTTTCTTATCTCATCTCCTTCCAAATATCGAGTTATTGACCTGTATCCAATAAATCAAAGAGCATTTAAAACCAGTTCTATTCCATTCTCCCTGCAAAGCTCTACCACTTTATCTTTAGGAATTACATTTGATGCAATCAGTTTGCTAACCGATATGTATTGTCCATTATATGGTTCCGGCAATGCAGGGAGTATTTTTGCATCCAGAGTAACGTTGGTTGCTTTTAAATCAATCTGCAATACAGGAAAACTGATACTTGTTTCTATGTTGGCGTTTTACCTTGATCTTCTTTTTTCTCTTTTTCTTAGAAAATTTTTTCTTCTTCCCGGTAAAATGATTGAAATTATTTGGTGTACTCATTGACTTTTCCCCATTACTCTCCTATTCTTGTATTACAGGCACTGGCATACCTAATATATAAGAAAGAAGGCTGATTCCATGCAATTAACTCCTGATTGTATACGTGATGTTTTACTTGAACTTGAAACATTCCATATTGGCGTATACAAAGTCGATTCATTTCAAAACTGTCTCTTGCACTATAGCAGTGAGCAAATACTTTATACTCTTATCAAGCTTTATGAAGGAGCATATATCAACGCTCAACTTATACGTTCTCCTGATGGACAATTGATTACATTTCGAGTTTATGATATGACTTTTCAAGGACATGAATTTCTTGAGAAAATCAGATCTGATACCGTATGGGATCAGAAATTGAAACCCGTT
>JAUMVS010000313.1 GCA_030530045.1 Phoenicibacter congonensis | reverse complement strand
CTGGATCCTCCCTACAATACAAATGAATCCACCTTCATTTATAAAAACAACTACAAGCATTCGTCTTGGGCGTCCATGATTGCAGATCGTGTAAGCGCGGCATACGAAACACTGGACGAAAATGGTGTGCTGATGATTACGATTGATGACGAAGAATTGTATGATCTGAAAGCTGTGTTAGATACAGTCATTGGCGCAGAGCGGTATATCGGCACAATCGTTATTCAAAGCAATCCTCGGGGGCGTGGCATTAACAGCTTTTACGCAACTTGTCATGAGTATTGCCTCTGCTATGCAAAAAATCCGGAATTAGCAGAAATCGTCGATCAGGAACTTACGACAGAACAGGAAAGTGCGTACACAGGCGATGATGATGAAATTGCATATCGGTTGCTTCCGTTCAGGCGAAGCGGAGGATGGTCTACTCCGCAAGATAGGCCCAATTCTGAATTTTCACTTTTCTTTGACGAACAAGGAAAGCTTTTTGCGGTAGGCGGCGAACGCACAGAAGAAGTCCCCGCAGAGTATGTTCCGTCGTGTATATTGACTATAGAAGACGGAAATGTGGTGTCTTACAGTGAGAGTGCCTTCTTGCAAAAATATCCTTCTGCATTCAAGATTATGCCTATAGACACAAGCGGGCTTTGCCGCGTCTGGCGCTGGTCGGACAGAGAGAAGATCCTGCGTGCCGGCGAAGCAGGCGATTTTGTTCTGAAAACAGAAAAGTCATATGCTTATGTGCAATTAAAGGATCGGATTAAAGGCGGGCGAAAACCTAAGACAATATGGTGTGATTCAAAATACGATTCTTCTTCACATGGAACAAATTTGTTGAAAAGTATGTTTGGAGAACGCAATGTGTTCGGTTTTCCAAAATCTGTGTACTCTACAAAAGATTCTCTACATTCAATTGTAGGAAATGATGAACAGAGCATTGTACTTGATCTTTTTGGCGGATCGGCTACTACCGGTCATGCAGTAATTCTTCTGAACCGAAAGGATCAGAGAAAACGCAAATACATTTTGGCTGAAATGGGCGAATACTTCGATACTGTTACAAAGCCTCGTATGCAGAAAGTTGTCTATGCTTCTGACTGGAAGGACGGAAAACCGCAGCAGCGCGATGGCGGTATATCCCAGATTATCAAGTATATGCGCCTTGAGAGCTACGAAGATGCCCTTTCCAATATCCAGCTTTCCGACAACGGCGGACAACTCAAGTCGCTGCTGGGCGAGGATTACATGATCCACTATATGGTGGATTTTGAGAGCCGCGGCAGCCTGCTGGACGTGGAGGCTTTCTCCAATCCCTTCGCCTACACTATGAAGATCACCGAGAAGAATGAATGTAAGGAGCGCAGCATCGATCTGTGCGAGACCTTCAATTATCTGATCGGTCTGACGGTCACCCGGCAGAGCGCTATCTCCTACTGGCTCAGCAAGCCCGCCGAGCATCCTGCTTACGAAGGCGCTGTGGAGTTGGTCAGCGATATCAGCGGACAGTACGCCTTCCGGCAGATCGAAGGCACCTTGCCCGACGGTCGCCGCGCACTGGTAATTTGGCGCAGCGTGACGGATGACATTGTTGCCTCCAATGCGGCGCTGGATGTGTATTTCACCACCTACCGAAAGAATGCCCAGGATCGCAAATACGATGTGATTTTCGTCAACGGTGATAGCAATTTGGAAAATCTGCGTCGCAGCAACGAAGGCTGGACGGTGCAGATGACGGAGATCGAATTCAAAAAGCGCATGTTCGAGGAGGCGTAAGTATGGCAAGAAAAACTGCCCCGCAAGCATCTTTC
>JAUMVS010000312.1 GCA_030530045.1 Phoenicibacter congonensis | reverse complement strand
ACACGCATTGGTAAATATCACATTTTCATACCTAACCTTACCCGTCTGAAAACAGTAATAACTTCCGACTGCGGATTTGCATTAGCTAATTTTAACTTTATATCTATAGATTGATTAACTGCACCAGGTACAGGTTCTTGTGTTCTAGCTATATTCTGATTAGAAGTTGTCTGATTAGGTACATTAGGTCCTAATCTAGCACTAATCATGCCAATATTAATATCTTTCGTCTTAATATTATTAATACCATTAGCCAAAGCCTGTGACGAACCGCAAATCAGCGCACACATCAATGCCGCTAACACTTTCTTTCCATTCTTACTCATGATGCTTCCCCCTATCTTCTACGTCTTGCTGTACCATCCATCTTCGCCAAAATGCCCATCTTACCATATACCAAATCATCGGCAGCTTTAGCGATCGCATTATGAACCTGTTCTTGGCTAACTTCTTTTGTACCAAATTTGACCGTATGCCCAAAAGAATTTGTTCCATCAGCATCGGAATACAAATCCAACTTCTTCCACTTAATTTCATTATACGTACTGGTCGATTCACCTTTGCCTCTAGCAGCTAAAACTATACGCCCGGTTTCAACATCAATAAAACGAGCTACAACATTTGCGATAACTGTATGTTGATTATTACCAACGCCACCAATTGTATTGTTATCATAACCTATCGTTTTTTCTTTCAAGCTGCAACCAACAACACTGCCATACACAATGTACTTAACACCTGTTAGCCTGCCAATCTGTACAGCAGTCGCAGGATTAACCATTCCTGTCAGATTCAAATGATGCTCGCTCATAATTGCCTGCATCTGTTCACGTTCAATAATAGAAAATCTATCACTATCAAGCAAAGCATCAAGTACGTAATCCGAAGCTACGCCAGCATCGGTCAAAGAAATCTGTCCTTGTACTCCTGAATCTGTATTAGTAGAAACAGAAGCATGATTGCTGAATGGCATAATAGCTATATTCGGATAATTCCCCAATCCTGCAAAACATGTTGAACTAATCAATACGCTCACCAGCAAAACAACTTGCATCAAAATTTTTCTCACCATCACGCATCTCCTCATCATTTATTAGCTTTCTGGTATTTTTTAGGAATTTCAAAAACCGACATATCCGGTATTTCTGTAGAAAATTCCAGCACATCTCTTAATCTGCTCAACTTCAATTCATGCTCATTATCATAAAAATTAAACGCCATAAATTTCAGTTCTTTGGTATCTGTATCAAAGAAAAACCAATGCTCAATTTTATCAGAGCCGCCATATTTATACATTTCAGCTATGTAATCTTTGCCAAACAACTTGACTAAATTACATCTTGTCGGAAGCTTTACCCCATTCTTTTTATCAGTTAAATACATCACGGAATCCCCATACAAATAGCTATATTCATGTATACCAAATTCCTGATGTCCACTTTTATCTGGTTCGCTATTTATACGCTTATTTTTTTCATATCTAAAGCCGTCAATCTCTAGTACCTTTTCCACAACCTTTTTCTTGCCTTTTGTTTCCAGATAATAGCTGGCACCATTATTGAAAGCAGCAGTAATATATTCCAAATCGCCGCTAAAACCTGTTTTAAAAATGTGTTTACCACCGGGATTCATAAAATTTTTGTTTTCTACTGTCTTTAAATATGATGTCCCTTTTACAGAAAATTTTTGTCTATAAGCTTCCGAAGGTAATTCGCCCTTATAAACATTGCCTATCTGCAAATCCGCTGACTTTGCCCAAGAATATACATAATGCTCTTGCTGATACTTTGCCTGACTGGTTGCAATC
>JAUMVS010000039.1 GCA_030530045.1 Phoenicibacter congonensis | reverse complement strand
TTCCTGGCGCTCGGCGAGTCTGTTGACGCGCCTGCGGAAGAAGCATTGCCACAAACTGCGCCTTTGGAAGAGCCGGCGACAACCGTAATGGATGCAGAATCCAACACCGCAAGTATCTTCGGAATGGGACGCGGTTAACGCCTAAAGCCCAAGCTCGGCGATTAGCTTCTTCATAACGATAGCCCACTTGAGCTGCTCCGATATGAATCCCGACCAGGCACCCTCGTTACCCTTGATTTTGCAGCCGTCTTTGTAGAAACGAAGCCCTGAAGCTTTCTTGGCGTCAAAAGGCGTGGATGCAAGACCGAGGCGCTCTTCAAATAAACTGGCATTGTCGATAGCCTTGTGGCCGATTTCCTTGTCGTCGGGCGCGTAGAACTCGATGCCGATTCTGCCGTGTTGCGTGTCTATAAGTAGCGCGATGTGGTAGGCGGACGTGCCGCAGCGCAACGTGGTCCAATGGTCTTTCGAGGGCTTCTGCGGGTTGAACACCTTCAGAAACTCAGGCGTCGCCTGGGCCACCTCGCGATATTTGGTCCAGTACGATAGCTTGATACGCTCGGTCTCGGAGAGGCCCTCGCTGAGCTTGATTGCCTTCGTCCACTCGTTGGGCTGCTCGACCACGTTGAAGCGCGGGGCGGGCAGGGAGTCTCCGATGGACCAAAGCTCTATCTCCACTAGGAAGAACCCGAAATCGCTGTCGGTGTGCTGGTTGAGCCATTCGATGGCCTGACGGTGCTCATCGCGCGCGCGGGCCACCACCCATATGACGACCTCGGCGCCCTTGCCGGCGGCGTAGGTGATTACTTTGCCTAGGTGATCGTGGTTGGTGTCCTCGAGCTGGTTCTCGATAATCACCTTGCGTCCGGTGCCGGCTTCCTGCGCATAGATGTCGACGTTGAACGAACCCACCGACGACTCGGTCTCTATGAGCTCGAGCTCAATGCCGACTGCCGAGCTCAGCATGGAAAGACTGGGCTCCTCGGAGAGCCACTTGGTGAAGTCAAGCGCCTCATGAGGCCATACATCGCGCAGCTCGACCTTCTTGAGCTTGTCGAGGTTGTATTTCATCGTTCTCCTATCGATAGCTATCGTCTACGAACGTTGTTTTCCAAGAGGCTAACCGACAGCCTACCTTCTATAAGCAGCTTATGGATAAGGTTCTTGCCGTGGTCTTTGTTATCCAGCGTGAGGCCGTAGGCCGTAAGCAGACGAATCACCTTTTCCATCATTTCTTTTCTGGCGCAATTTTCATCCTGCATGCAGCCACTCGATAGCTTATGGGGCCTGAAATAAAATACGAGGCGCGTATCCCCCTCATACAACTTTACGGAGTCGAATATAGCTTGGAAGTATGAGTAATCTGCTTCACCGAGGGAATGACCGTAGAATTTGATCATCTTGGTTCCGCCAGCCATGGGAACGCCGGATGTTGGAACATGAACGAGTTTTCCAACGTCAGGGAGGTCGAGCGCCATGAGTCTGTAGGTTTTGGTGAATGGAAGAGCCATGGGGTTGTCCATCCTATCCGTTCCATCAATTCCGAAGACAATCTCTCCACCAAGCCTTCCGTGGATATTGACGTACTCCGTATCATGTTCGTCGGAACGAAATTGGTTGATAGCTCTTGTGTAGTTGAAGCTGAGGATGCTTTCCTCCACGTCGTATTTATCGTTTGAAGGCCTTTGGTCAAGGATGATTTCCGACATCAATTCGCCGGCCTTTTCCTTGTAACCCTTCGAGGTCTCGACTTCATCCGAAAGATATCTATCGAAGTCTGATTCCAGCTTGGCCAGGTCCTCACGTGTTATCTGAAGCAGGTTCTCTGAGTTCCAGGGCTCATGGTGCTGATAGCGCATCTCTAAAAACAGGGCTACAGAATCTTCCGCTTTGTCGGTGTCGTAGGTTCCTGTTGGATTTGTCAATTTATGCAGGGTTTTTTCGAACTTCGACTTTGGTCTTTTGCCTTCTCTATTTTTTGGAGCAATCCAATCGGCTATAGCCCCCTCTATATCGCACCAA
The DNA here is from genome assembly GCA_030530045.1 of Phoenicibacter congonensis. Classification (GTDB taxonomy): domain Bacteria; phylum Actinomycetota; class Coriobacteriia; order Coriobacteriales; family Eggerthellaceae; genus Phoenicibacter; species Phoenicibacter congonensis_A. The sequence continues at coordinate 9,185 of JAUMVS010000039.1, read as the reverse complement.
TTCGAATCCTTCATAGATGAGAGGACTTTATCCCAAATGGTTTCAGTGAAAACCAGGTTGTCCGGATCCTGCCCATTGACGGGCTTTTCGAAAGCGGCGGCTCGGGCTTTAAAAAAGCTCGAGAAACCCGACGCAAGCCCGCATTCTAGGTCAAAACCGTTACCGATAACAACGAGCTGGTGCCAGCCCGGCCTAAAAGTGGGGAGCTCATATTTTATGGGCTCGTAGTCAGGGAGTACGGGCTTGAAATTGCCTAGAAAGCTATCGGAGTTGATTCCTTTAAGCGCGTTTTGCACCGAGGTGGACAAGTTGGGAATAGCATTGCTCAAAAGAGATCACCCTTTCTGGTCTGCAGGAGTTTTCAAGGTTGGATATCTCCAATCACGTACCGCGTGCTCGAGCGGGCCGTTTCCCCTCGATATGGCGACATCCCAATGCTCGCAGTTGAGCAGAAGGAGCCGGTTCATGAACTCGGTGCCCGCAAAATCGAGTCTCGCAAACGGCGGAAATAGAGGGCCATCCGAAAAGACCGCAGCATACTCACTGCTCAACGGCATATACGCGAGATGAAAATCATATGAGTCGTCCTCGGGTCCGATGATGAACATGGGCATCGACGCCGTGACGAACCCTGAGCCGACGGATGCCTTAAGGATGGAAAAGCGCTTCGCGAGAAAAGCTTCGCGAATGCGGTTGACTGGCACATTGCCGTCGTTTGAGAAGAGCATGGTTGCAGCGGCAGAAAGCTCGACCACCGCTTGGGAATCCCCGCGCCAATCCGACCAATCGAGCAAGTCGAGCTCATAGGGTGTCAGATGGACGTTTCTGAGCAGCTCTTCGGCAGCTTCGCGTGACCATTTCTTGTCGGCACGCATGCTGATGGGATGGCGGACGATGATGTTTGCTGCCAATTCGCAAACGGCGGCTTTCCCATCAGAATGCCCTTCGCCTTCGCGCTGCTCTTCTTTCTGGCGTTCCAAAAAGCGATCGTAAAGCGGCGCGATGCGGTTCTCGAATTCGGATAGCTTAACCTCGATGAGGTTCTGCGCATAGAATTTGTCTGTCGCATCGCCTGTCGCATCAGCATGCTCGACTTCATAAAGATCGCGCATGCAGCAAAGGTTCTCGCAATTCGTGCGGAAGAAGGAGCTCTTCTGCCTGCTGTAAGCATGAAGCTGCCCGGAGGAATCCGCGAAATGGCGTAGGTAGAACTGCGGCACCCAGTGCTGCTTTCGCGTCATCTTTCCGGGCAGCTTCGACATCTCTAAGCCTTCACCGCCTCGTATTGGTAGGTCGTGCGCACGTTGTAGTGGAAGTCGCTTCCAAGGTCCAGCGCCTCGAAGTGCTTCTTGGCGCAGCCGATCTTGATTTTCTCCGCGTCACGCAGGGCGGGTTCGCCGTTCTTGCCGCCCTTGGTCTCGGTCACGAAGTACACACGGCGCTCGCCGTCGGCCTCCTCGACATACGCCCAGTCGGGGTTGTAGCTGCCGAGCGGGGTGTCGATCTTAAACGCCGAGGGGAGCTTCGCGAACACGAGCACTTCCTCCTGCTTGTCGAGAGCCTCGGCAAAGGAGCGCTCGACCCCCGCCGAGTCGTAGACCACGTAGTTGTACAGGCTCTTGCTCGCCATGTCCGGCTTCCATGCGTTCTGCCCGAGGTAGGCCGTATAGTCGTCGAGCTCGAGGTCGCGCATGGTGTACCACTCGTCCTCGGGAAGGCGCACGTACTTGATGCCCTGCGCAATGAGGTCGTTCTTCACGCGGTTGATCTTGTCGCCGACCTGCGCGAGGAAGGTCGCGGGGTCGATCTCGAACTCGTCGAAGCGGCTGCAGCCCTCGAGGATCGCCTTGATGGTGCCGCGGGTAAGCCCGACGGCATCCTGCAGCTCGGCGATCGGATCGGGAAGGTCGTATTTCACCTTTCCCGAAACGGACACCACGGAGGTGCCCGTGCCCTCGGCGCTCACGCCCGCGTCGTCGATGCCCAGCGAGGCGCGCTCGCTCGTCACCTGGGGCGGGCGCACGGCGAGCATGCCGTCGACAGCTTCGATGGCATGCTCGATGAGCTTGCCGGAGTCGACCTCGACCTGGAAGCGCGTGCGCTGGCGGATGCGGTCCCACAGGGCCTGGAACGCAGGGTCGAGCGTGACGTCCTTCTGCAGCTCGACCGAGACCTCCTTGGCCTTGTCACGGATCTGGACCCTCTGGGACTTGTGGATGATGATCGCCTCGACCTGCTCCTTGGCAGGCTCGAGCTCGGCGGGAAGCTCCACCTTGCCCTCCTCGGCGGCCGCCTTCAGCTCGGGCGTCACCGCGCCCTTGCCGTCGACCATGCCGGTCGCGACGAGGTGGTCGAAGACCTGCTTGGACTTCTCATAGCCCAGGCGCTCCTCGACGCCCTCGGGGGTCTTGACCGTGACCTTCGTGAAGCTCTCCGGGGTGATGACGCCGAACTTGAAGTCCTCCGCCTCGAGCTCCTTCTGAAGCCCGTTGGCGAAGTCATCGTAGCTCTCGTTCGCGATGACGGTGAGCACGTTCGCCTCGGGGTCGTACAGGCGCTCGCCGTCCTGGTTCACGCACAAGCGCAGGCCGCGGCCGATCTTCTGGCGTTTTGTCAGGTTGTCCTTTGTCTCGACGAGCGTGCAGATCTGGAACACGTTTGGGTTGTCCCAGCCCTCCTTGAGCGCGGAGTGGCTGAAGACGAACGACACGTCCTTGTCGGCGTCCTTGCCGTCCGGGAAGGAGATGAGCGTCTCCTTCTTCTGCATGATGAGCTCGAAGGCCCCTGCGTCGTCGGCGGTGCCGGCGGCTCCCTTGGAGTCCTTGAACTTGCCCTTCTTGTCCTTGGCGAAGTATCCCTTGTGCACGGCGTGGGGGTCGCGTACCAGCGGGGCGCCGACGGCCTCGTAGCACTCGAGCCACGTGCCCTTGCCTATTCCTGCCGCCTTGGCGACGCGCCTGGGCGCCTTCGAGTTCAACGTCCCGGCGTATTCCTCCTCGAACATCAGGGCGTACAGGCCGCCGTGGACCTCGGGCTCGTAGACGCGGTAGCGGTCGACGCGGTCGATGAAGAAGAGCGAGAGCACCTTCACGCCGCGCGGCCACAGCTCGAACTGGCGGGCCAGGTGGTCCTCGATGGTGCGGCGGATCTGCGCGCGCTTGACAACCTCCTCGTTGACGTCGCCCAGCGCCTCGCCGAGCTCGAGCACCTCGCCGTTCTGGAACTCTATGAACTCGTCGCCCTCGGCGGCGCCGATGTTGTTGACAACCCAACCGCTCTCGTAGTCGCTGTTCTCGCGGCTCTTCTGGTAGAGGTCCGCGCCGGTCTTTACGGTGACTGTCTTTCGCCTCTGCGTGCCGTCAGCCTGTCGTTCATCGATGCACACCTTGGCGGAGAACGGATCCGACTTGACGGACTCGAGCCTCACGTACGCGCCGTTGAGGTTCGTCTCGGCCCTGATCGAGTCGACGCAGATGCCCTTCACCAGGTGGCGCTCGAAGGCGTCGACTGGCGTTAGGCGGTAGATCATGTTGTAGGTTTGCTTGTGCGTGGCCGAGTAGCGCAGCACGAACAGCGGGTTCAGGCTCTTGATGGCGGCCTTGGCCTGCTTGGTGTTGTCGACGCTCTGGGGCTCGTCGATGATGACGACGGGCTTGCAGGCGCTCACGAGCTCGCGAGGGCTGAAGCCGCCGGTGAGCCTCTCGCTTGAACGGTGGAAAAGGTTGCCCTCCTTCGCGGTGCCGTCCTTCTCGAGGCCCTTGTTGAAAGCGTCGATGTTGATGACCATGACCTGGATGGAGCTCGACGTGGCGAAGTTGCCCACCGGCCCCATGGCCTTCGAGTCGTACACGAAGTAGTCGAGCGGCGTGCGATCGTAGAGCGTCTCGAAGTGCTTGCGGGTGGTCCGGAAGCTCTTGAGGACGCCCTCGCGGATGGCCACGCTCGGCACGACGATGACGAACTTGGTGATGCCGTAGCGACGGTTCAACTCGTAAATGGAGCGGATGTAGACGTAGGTCTTGCCGGTGCCCGTCTCCATCTCCACCGTGAAGTCGCGCAGGCGCCCGTCGGTGAGGACGTCGGTCGCCGGCAGGCAGCCCTCCTCCTGCACAGAGTGCAGGTTTTCGAGGAGCTGGCCCGGTGCCACGCGGAGCTCGTTGCCGTGGCCGACCATGAGCTCGCCGATTGCCGTCTGGCCTTTGCGGCCGGAATCGGCGGAGAATACGCTGCTTGCGAACTGCTGGCCGCGGAACAGGTCGCACGTGGCCTCTATAGCCTCCAGCTGGTGCTGCTGGTCGGATGAGAACTTGAACTCGAGCTCCGTCATGCTAGACCGTCCTCAGTTCGATCTCGCAGCCCATGCGCTCGCCGGCGTGCTTGAAGATCTGCACGGCATTGAGCTTGAGGGTGTCGTCGAGGACGGAGTCGAGAATAAGCACGCGCCTGGGCTCCATGTCGGCGATGGCTTCGAGGGCCTCGATGGTGAGGCCTCGGGACATGCAGCAGACGAGCTCGTCGCAAGCGACAGACCAGACGGGATAGCCCGCGGCCTCTGATTTCTCAACAGGCAGCGTGAGCTCGAGTCCCCATTTGAGCATCATCTCGAAAACGATATCAAGTTCAGTGCGGTCGGATTTCACCACATCGAGCACGAGCTGACCTGACTCTGGACGTTCAATGCCGGAATCATCAAGCGCGAAGACGCGAAAGCCGATGTCGGGTAAGCTCCTTGGCTCCTCGCCGAGTCTAAGCTGACGATTGGATTCGTTCAGCTCGGTTTTAATGATATCGCCAACGCGCCGGATGCGTTCCTCGCCCAATTGGCAAAGGTTGTCATAGCCATTATTTTTTGCGACTGTTCCTTCAGCGCAGGTTTCAGGAAGCTGGACAGAAATCATCCGCCTTTCTCCGCCATCTTGAGCATTAAGCCTCATCAAGGCGTCTGCGGACGCGGCCGAACCTGAGAAGAAGTCAACGAAGATGCCATCCTTTATTTTCATCGCGGAAAGCAGCACTTGAAGAAGACTCGTTGGTTTAGGGTAGGAGAAATAGCTTTTTCCCTCGAAGAGACCTTCCAACTCGACCCCGCCATCGCTTTTGAAGCTCAAAATGGAGCGGAGAAGCATATCAGAAACATCGTCAAGGTACTTAATCGAACTAGGTTGTGTCTTTTCATCGGCGGCAAACCATATGCCCCCTACAACATAACTACCGTCATATCGTTTAACGACCGGTCCAAGCGAAAGCTGCTCATTAAACGTATCCTGTTTCCAACGCCAACCGCGATCGGGAACTTTGACCGGGCGCTTTGTTTCAGGGTGAAGAACGTCATACCTCGGGCCAAATGTATTTGCGTTTGGCCAGCTCATATTAATTTTTCCCCAGGGTCGATAGTTCTCGTCTAGGCAGTTATAAAGAGTGATGCCACGATCGTATTGCCGCTCTGAATAAAACGCTTTCAGACGCTTTTCTGCTTCAGGGATAGGAACATGCTGTAGTTTTAGCTGCTTCAAAAACGCATAGACATCATCGATGCCGTCTTTTTTCATCAGCAGCTGGCAATCTACGGGGCATCGTGAATATGCAATCACATATTCGTGGATGTTGCCCAATCCCTTATTATCGTTTTTTGGGACTCTTTTATTCCAAACAATCGTTCCGATGAAATTTGTTTCCCCAAATACTTCATCGGCGATGTTCCTTAAATTTCTCTCTTCAATATCATCAATCGAGATGAAAAGAATACCGTCTTCACTCAATAATTCGCGAGCTAGTTTTAATCTGGGATACATCATCGAACACCAGTCGCTATGGTAACGACCGCTGGTGTCTGCGTTGGCTTGGTTTGACAGTCCTGCCTGCTCTTTGTAGTTCTTGATGGTGTCGCCGAACTTGTCCTTGTAGACGAAATCCTTGCCCGTATTGTAGGGTGGGTCGATGTAGATCATCTTGACCTTGCCGTGGTAGCCACGCTGCAGGAGCTTCAACACCTCGAGGTTGTCACCTTCGATGTAGATGTTGTTGGAGTCAAAAGAGCCATCCTCGCCATCGCGGCTGCGGCTCTTCTCGGGACACGGACGAAGCGTGGCGGTGCTAACTGTCTGCGATTGGCGGATGGCGTCGGCCTTGCCTGGCCATGTGAACGCATAGCGCTCCTGGCCCTCGTCGACCTCGTCGCCAAGCTCCAGCCTCAGCTTGTCGAAGTCGATTCCGCTCTCGGAGAACACCTCGGGCATCAGCTCCTTGAGCTTATTCAGGCGGTCGTCTACCGGATTTTCCGATGCAAGGTCCATCTTCTCGATGTCAGCCATTGCAGATCTCCTTTATCTCATCGGCGACCGCTCTCATGCGTCGCTCTTCTTCCTTCATTTCCATCCTCAGCTTTGCGGACTCGTTGAGCGTCACGTCCTTCGACCGACGCTGCTCCCTCAGTCGCTTGACGGAGGCTCCCAGCTCATCGTAGCGCGACGTAAGGACGATCAGCTTCTCTCGATCTTGAGCGGGGCAACTGGGGTAGAACCCCAGACCGCCGATCGCGCGGGACAGCGCCACGGCGCGCGACAGGTCCAGCAGGTATTCCCAGAGGTCGCCCTGCGAGAGCCGCTCGAATGCAATCGCGCTTAGAAAGTCCGCGTATTCCGGACTGCCAGGATCGAACGCGCCCGTCGACTCGATCCGGTCGACGACCGCCGCGCCCTGCTCGGCATGGCTCTTTCTGGTGAGAGCGACCGATACACACGCGCGGTCGCCCGCTTCGATCAGGAGCACCGTCGGGTTCGGGAAGCACTTGTGCACGAGCTCCGCCACCTCCGCCACTGCCATGGTCCCGGCTGCCATCTCGCAGCGAAGGAAGACGACGCTCTGCACGTTGCGCCCGTCGTCCTCGTACGGCGGGATGCGCGTCGTGGACTTCTGGGCCGTGGCGAAGTGCTCGAGGCGCGCGACCTTGTCGAGCCTTCTCTGCTCGGTCTTGGTGAGCATGGCCTGCTTGACGAGAACCGTCTTGGGGATGCGGCGGCATCCGGCGAGCGCCGCATCGGGCAGGCGCAGGATGACATTCCACTCGACGCCGCTCATCGCAGCACCGCGAAACATACCAGCGAGTAGTCGTTGAAGCCCATGACGGTGCCGCTGCCGACCTCGCCCAGGCTGAACAGGCTCTCGATCCCCTTGTCCTGCTGGGTTCCGGTGATAGCCGCCACCACGTCGTCGAGCAGGTCGGTGTAGGCGTCCATCCTCGTCCCGTCGCGGGTCTCGCGGTTGAACTCGCGACACAGCTCGGCGATGGGCTCGGGATGCCCCGAGCAGACGGCGCGCATGATGTCGAGCGCCGGCTTTGGCTGGGTGTGCTTCGTCATGACCTCGCCGTCGCCCGACACGTACACCACGTAGTACGGGAAGACGGGGTTCGTGTCCCTGGGGTCGTTGCCCTCGTCGTTCTGCTTGAGGCAGAAGACCACCCCCGGCTTCACGTCTCCGCGAAGCTCGTCGGGGATGGAGGCCACGGCGTGCAGTCCCATCGGCGAGTTCTCCAGCGCGCCGGGATGCTCTTTCGCATAGCGTTGGAGCTCCACGCGGAAGTCGTCGAAGGCGAAGTCCGTGATCGAGATGCCGCCCGAGATGTCCTCGAGGTCGAGCACCTCGCTTTTGAGCTGCTGGAGCTGCTGGCGACGGTACTTGAGGTCGTTCATCTCGCCGTTGCCCTTGGCCTCCAGCACGTTCTCCTCGCCGGTGGCCGACGCGTCGAGCAGCGCCATGCGGCCCTTCACGCGGCCCTCGAGTTGGATGTACTCGTCGAGCGCGATGTCCGGCCAGAAGTTGACCAGCTGGATCTGCGCGTTGGTGGACCCCAGGCGGTCGATGCGGCCGAAGCGCTGGATGATGCGCACGGGGTTCCAGTGGATGTCGTAGTTCACCAGGCAGTCGCAGTCCTGCAGGTTCTGGCCCTCGGAGATGCAGTCCGTCGCGAAGACGACGTCGATCTCGCCGAGCTCCCTCTGCTTCTCCGGCAGCTCCTTCGAGACTGGAGAGAACCTCGCGAGGATGTTCTCGAATGTGGTCCTGGGGAGCTTCAGCGAGTAGGTCCGGTTGGAGTTGCCCGCCACCTCGGCGCACTCGACGCCGAGCTCGCGCTTCAGCCAGGGCGCCAGCTGCTCGAAGAGGTACGCAGTCGTGTCGGCGAACGCGCTGAACACCAGCACCTTGCGGTTGCCGGGGTTGTACGGGTCCCTGACCTTGCCGGCGATGAAGTCGCGCAGCTTGACGAGCTTGGCGTCGCGCTCGGGCGTCACCGCGTCGGCGTAGGCGAGCAGGGCGCGGAGCGCCTGGATGTCGAAGTCGAGGTCCTGGCCCAGGCGCAGGGCGTCGACGTCCCGCAGGTCAACTCGCACCTTACCGCCGGCCTCGAACTCCTCGGCATCGTCGTCGTCGAATCCATCCTCGAGGCCCTCGGTGCCGTAGGCGACCCCCGACGCGTCGGCGTCGAGCCTCGCGCGCAGGTCGACGCAGCCGTCGAGGATGCGCCGCAGCGTGATGCGGAAGCTGTTCACGGAGGACTCCATGCGCTTGAGGACGTTGATTCGCATGAGGTTCGCCACCGCCGTGGTGCGGTGAACCTGGCTCTCGAAGTCCTTGCCCCACGTGTCCCCGTAGCGGTCCTCGTACTTGCGGCGCTGGTCGGCGCGCACGTAGGAGAGCACCTGGTACTGGGCGAACGTGAGCTGGGCGATCATGTCGTTGAGCTCTGCGATCGGCGGCAGCTCGCCGTCGAGGTCGATGGGCGTCTGGAACGACAGGGGCGGCCGCCGCGCCGGGAAGGTCCCGCTCGCGGCGCCGTAGTACTTCGTGATGTGCTTGCGGCTGCGCGCGATGGTCAGCACGTCGAGCAGCTTGAAGTAGTCGGCGTTCACCGCGTTCACGAAGCTCTCGGTCGTGCGCTCGAAGTCGGAGAGCTTGCTCCACTCGTTGAACCTCTGCTGGGCGACGCGCGTCACGTGGGTGATCGACGGGATGCCGTCGGTATCGGCGAGATACGCGTCGTCTCCCTCGGTGATGAGCTCGATCTGGTTGCGGAGGTCGAGCAGGCGGTTGTTCACCGGGGTTGCCGAGAGCATGAGCACCTTAGTGCGCTGGCCCGACTTGATGACGTCCTCGATAAGGCGCGTGTAGCGGTCGGTCTTGTCCGC
>JAUMVS010000311.1 GCA_030530045.1 Phoenicibacter congonensis | reverse complement strand
GTAATTGATGGTCATTTTCTGTGATTTATGAAAAAATGCTTGGTGTTAGTAAGACTGTTTACTGAAGCCACTCGGATTCGCTCGAGGTTTGTCTCGAAGATTGAACTTGACTTTGGCAATTTAAGGCACAAACTGTTTAATTTTCGTAAATATAAAATGCGTCAGTTGGTTTTTGCGATTTTTGTTTAGAATAGTCGAGGTGATATTTATGAAGAATTTGAATTACATAGCTCAAGCAGGCATTATTGCTGCAATTTATGCTGCCGCAACGCTCGTCTGCAACCTCGTTTTCCCAACAATTTCTTGGGGTCCAGTGCAAATCCGACTCAGCGAGGCCCTTTGCGTCGTGGCTGTTCTTTATCCTTCCGCACGCCTTGGCTTGCCTGTCGGTTGCGCAATCGCAAACCTTTTCAACATTGTCATTGCTGGCACAGGCGCTCTTGGTTTTCTCGACGTTGTGTTCGGAAGCCTGGCAACGCTTCTCGGTGCAATTCTTTGCTGGAAGCTTCGCGAAAAGCCAGTGCTCGCAATCGCAATGTTTGTCGTAACGAATGCGATTATCGTTCCTGCCTACCTGCCAATTCTCAGCCAGTGGACAGGCTTCTACACAATCCCATTCACCGACATTTCGCTTGACGGCTACTACGTTTGGATGTGGCTCTTTGGCGCGATTTCAATCGCCATCAGTGAGTCGCTCACGCTCTACGTGCTCGGCATGCCAATCCTCTACGCACTTCGTCGCGTGACTGGCACTCAGCCCGACTGCGCATAAGTCACAAGCTTGCAAACGGTGCGTCGCCGGGCCTCTTAGCCCTTCCGCACCTTCGCTTTAATTAATTACATAAACAATCAAAAAAAGCCGCTCCGCCAGCGGCTTTTTGCGTTCTCGTGCTTGTTGCACAATGGGGACGATGAGTCGACGGCGAACGAAGACTGCCGCGCATTCGCTTGGCTCCGGATGAGAGCTTCGCTCTCATAAGTCGCCTGCGCGAACGCACGGTCAGTCTTCATCTAGATACCTGCTAAATGGGGACGATGAGTTGTTTACTGCGTTGAGAAACACGTCTTTACCTGCGGGAACCTGCTGTTGCACAAAGGGGACGATGAGTTGTTTGCGGCTTTTATTTCTCCTGGCAGAAGTGTTCTTTGGCAAACGTCATGTCTTGCACAAGCTCCATTGTCCCGAGGTAGTTGCCCTGTTTGTCACGAACGGCGAAGTAGCGCACGTAGAACGGCTTCCCGACCTTTTCCATCCACACAGGCACGCAGTCGGTGGTGCCTTCTTTGAAAGAACCGATGATGCGCTTCACCATCTCCTCAATCTTTGGCGGATGGCAAGTGTAAACTTTCCTGCCAATCGCCATTTCAGGACGCATGAAAACTTTGTGGCCCTCGTTGAAGTATTTGTTGGTGTCGGTTGCGTCTACCCAGGTTATCTCCAACGGAATTGTGTTGAGGATTGCTTCAAGTTCCTTGATAGTGAACGAGCCGCCAGCAAGAACAATTTCTTCATCACTAAATGTTGACGCGGGCGCAGCTTCTTTCATTTCGCCGCAATCCCATACTTCGTTTTTTACGCCTAAGCATTCCGCGTAATCTTTCGAATCTCTATAAATTCCTTCCCATTCCTCTCCGGTGAAATTCTGAATGCAAATCGGAAGCAGAATGTTCGTTTCCTTGTAAATCATCTCTTCAGCGCGGTCGAGCACGGCTGAGATTCGTTCTTTCCAGGCTTCATTCCTGCTCATGTCGGCGGTTGAAAGTGCCGCGAGTTCGTCACGAATTTCGTCGTCAACTGTCCACATGACATT
>JAUMVS010000310.1:1198-1815 GCA_030530045.1 Phoenicibacter congonensis | reverse complement strand
GACCAGCTTGTTGAGGAGCTTAAAGCCGACGAGAACATCGGCTATGTTTTCCTCGACGATGCCGACCAGGCGGTCGATGACCTGTACGCAGGCAAGTATTACGCCGCCGTTATAATAGAGCCGGACTTTACATATAACATGTATAACTTCCTCAAGGAGGACATGTTCAGCCCCACCATCAACTTCTATCAGAACGAAAAGACCAACCCCATCGCCGTCAAGGTCGTCGAGGCCGCAGGCGATAAGGTCAAGCAGTCGGTCAATAAAGCGTATATTCAGGCCATCGTCGAGACACTGTTCGGCAAGTTCAACACCTTCTCCGAGGGCGTTCAGGGCGACAACACCATCAGTATGCTCAAAAATACGCTTGCCAAGATCGATAAAAACCTTGCTCAGTACGATGACACCATCGATCAGTTCGTCGCAGCGAACAATTCTCTCGTCGGTACGCTCAATAATTCCAACAGCACCATTGATTACACCATTCACCTGCTCGGCAACGAGAGGATAAATATTTCAAATCAGATATCTTATATTGAAAGCACCAAGGGCGATCTTGCGCTTATAAACGAGGAGGTCAACAACCTGCTCACCAATTTGCAGGATTCGGTGCAGAA
>JAUMVS010000310.1:0-1188 GCA_030530045.1 Phoenicibacter congonensis | reverse complement strand
ACACCGAAACCGTTAAGGAGACGCTCAAGGAGCTTGAAAAGCAGTATCAGGAGCTTATCGATTACCTCACCCACTCGGGCATTTCCGGCCCTGAGGCAGAGGATGCGCTGTCGGCGCTCAACAAGGTCCGAGATAAGATCACTCAGCTTCGTGAGCAGCTGGGCATGAACACTCAGGACGACGCAAATGCGGCTGACCAGCTCCGTGCTGATTATAACGAGATAACCGTTCCCTCGGTCTACACCGCCGTGACCGGTTATGATTACAGCGACCTTAAAAATGCGCAATCTACCGAGCAGAGCATGGACACCATGATGACCTTCATGGCGGACGATGCAAAGCAGCGCATTGTAAATATCCAGAACAATGTCAAAATAGCCAAGACCACCGACGATGCCGACACCCGTGAGCAGGCACTCACCGCCGCAAGGGATGACAGCCGCGTCGCAAGTCAAGAGCTGTCCGCTCTGGGCACTGCCATGAGCGCAGTTGAGGATGCCGCAGGCGCAACGGATAAGAAAGCTTCCGCCGCCGCAACGCAGGCCGGTAAAAACACCAAGGATGCAGGTGAGATATTCGACGATATCTTAAACGGCAACCGTGACATCAATCTCATTGACGACCTTCAGATAATAAGCGACCTGCTCGGCAACGCAAGAGTTGCGCTTACCGAGATAGTTTACCCCTCCATTGACTCCCTGCTGACCAATCTTCAGGACAGCCTCGGCGATCTGTCGTCTATCCTGCTTGAACTCAGCGATGTCATGGGCAAAGTGCCCCCCATCGTCAGCGAGCTGGGCAACACCTTCGGCGCTGTCAACAATGCACTGGTACAGGTAAAGGACCTCGTCGGCAGCTACAGGACGAGGATCGCAGACGCTCTCGGCGTTTTGAACGGCGATACCGAGGACACCCGTTTGCAGGAGGTGCTCGACTTTATGGATGTCGACCCGCAGTCTATTGCGGAGTTCTTCGCAAGCCCCGTCACCATCAGGTCCGAGTCTGTTTACCCCGTTGAATCCTACGGCGCCGCAATGGCTCCGTTCTACACGATGCTCGCCATTTGGGTCGGCTGCATCATACTGAACGCAATTTTGAAGGTGGATACGCCCATCGAGCTTATCGGCGCTACCAGCCGTCAGAAGTTCTTCGGCCGCTACCTTATCTTTGCCCTGCTGGGTCTTATCC
>JAUMVS010000038.1 GCA_030530045.1 Phoenicibacter congonensis | reverse complement strand
CCTGGCCAAGGACGCGAAGGTCAGCACCTTCTCCTCCTCCAGCGTCAACCTCGTCTACGGCGGTACCGGCTCCGGCAATATCGATGCCTCGACCGCCGACACCCTGCGCACCGCCCTCGAAAAGGTCGGTGTCACCGTCAACCCTACGCTGTGGGATTTCTACACCACCGGCGCAGGCAAGGATTACACCCGCGCCAATGGCGGTACGGTATCCACCGCCAGCGCCACCACCAGAAGCATACAGGACACCTGTGCTTTCACCGAATGCACGGGTAGTCGTTCCTTGGCCTTGGCCGCCGTTCTCCATTACCTGACTGTAGCGATCAAGACCGTTCCCTCCGTTGGAGCCGTCCGTTCCGCCATCGGCGGGCTTATTATCTCCGCCACCACCGCCACCGGATCCGCCGTCACCGCCGGCGGCATTATAGGTGCTGCACTTACCGCCATTTGCGCTGTAAGTCGAGCCTCCGATGGTGATACTGGAAGCCCCGCCATCAGCATGCACTTCGCCGCCAGCTCCGATTGTAGCAGCATAACTCGTACCGGTAGATACGGAAACGCCGGACTGCGTTGCTGTATAGCCGGAACCACCGCCAGCACTTCCGTAGTAGGCCGGATGGGAATAAATCGGGTTGGAGCCTACAGCTGAACCGCCTCCGCCACCGCCGACGAGGAAAATGTCGATGCCGTTTGTCGCGTTCCTCAGATCCTGGAAGGACAGATTTCCGGACGTCAGGAGCCGGATGTTCCAGTTGCCCTGACTGGTGGAAATGGCCGCTCCTTCATCGTTGACAATGTCGTAGTCGCCGGTGTAGGTGAATTCGGGAATCTGGCTATAGCTCAGAGTCACACTGACTACATCATCATAGAGAGCACTAACCGTCTGGGACGCTTTTTGATTGCTGCTATTATGGCAGGACACGACCCAGTCTCCCTCATATGGGATACTGAAGTAGGCATAACCGGAAGTATCATGTGACTCAATCTTCACACCGTACTCAGTGTCCTTGATTGAGCAATACGAACCGGCTGGATACGTCACGGATATGAAGCCTTCTGCACCGTAGGAAACGTTTCGCCATGCGCCATTCTTGTACAGCTGACAATCCAGCGGACACCACCCATACTGGTTGGTGTCCGGGTCATCATTGGTACCTTGGACATCGGAAATGAACAGATTGATGCCGGAATCGCCGTCTACCAGACTGACTCCGGCATTGGACGAGGCAAGGCTTTCTACCTTGAGTTTCCCTACAATTGCAATTCCATCGTAAAGAGCGGACGAATAACTCATGGACAACCCGGACGGCTCCACAATTACCCAGGGGTCCGTCCGCTTTTTTTTGATCCACAGTGTGTTCTCTTTCGGGCTTGCAGGCTGAGAAAAGCTCTGGACAACTGTGAGGTTCAGGCCCTGTGCGGTGCCCTTAATTTTACTGCCATCAGCACCATAGGCCGTGAACCCGGTCAGGATGGCTGCTGGCGTTGCGGTGGCATCAGTCAAATCCAGAATGACATTACCGCCAAACTCGACTTTGTTCACGGCCATGGTGCATCAGTCCATCCTTTCTTAGCCGATGGAAACGGTGAGACCGCCGGCAGAGTTCTCGGTCTCGTTGTAGGGGATCGCCTCAACGGTAACCTGAGACAGGTAGTTGTAATCTTCATCCGGCAGAATGACCTGCTGCTCGGCGCTGGGGGTGACGGTCTTGGCCTGAGGCTTGGCGCCCTCAGTGCCGGACATCGTACCTTCAACACCCAGGATGGTAACGCCCTCACGGATGTTGGCGGCAACCAGCTTGGCCTGCTCAGTGGCATCAATCTGCACCTTGCCGGAACCGTCGTGGTAGCCCTGGGGAACGATGTAGGTGCCGTCAACAGTGGTAATCTTGCCGTCCACAGCGCCGTTGTTTGGCATAGAGCCGGTGACCTTCTGGCCCTTGTTGTAAGCGGTCTTGCCCTTCAGAATCTCAGAGGCAACAGCAGTCGCGTCCTGGGTATTGGCATCGTAGTCGCAAGCACCGGTAATCAGGCTGCCGTCCTTGCCGTGGGCGGTAATGCCGGTAAGCAGCTTGTCAGCGCTGACACTATCCGCAGTCAGGTCGATCAGGGTTCTGCCATTGTAGATAATCTTGGAAATAGCCATAGTTTTTAACTCCTTTCAATTTCACCGCCGATGAAGACCGTGTCTCCGCCGGCGGTGTTGCTTACTTCGAAATATGGGATTGGATGGATCGTCAGATCCTTGCGCATTGTCTTCTGCGCAGTTTTCAGGACCTCTCCCTCTGCGGATGGGGTGACTTCATAATCACCGGCATACACGGGGGCAGTTCCTTGGGACAGACCGGCACAATTTTCTGCTGTCAGCGTAATTTCATCATTTTGCATGATGCTGAGCGGGACAGCATTATCTTGGCTGACGGTCAAGTGGATGGTTGCGCGAGGGGAAATCATGCAATCACCTCTCGCAGCAGGACACCGAGGTTGTGGACAGTGGCAATGTCCGTCGCATCGGCAGATCCGTCCGGCATCAGCCAGCGCAGCTGAATGTTGACGCCGCCGACGGCGAAGTCAAGCGTTTCACGCTGCTGCAACTGCACACGCACGGTATGCGGCTCCACCTCTACGCCGGGAGAATCTCCCCAAAGCGTCAGCTTCCTTGTCCCCTGGGCAAACGTAATGCAGATTTTCTGCGCCTGCGTCAAATCCAGCGTATCCGGGACAGTCAGCTTGATTACTGACGTTGAACCTTGCCGCATGTTTCATCACCTTCCTTTCGTTCTATAATTGCCATTGCAATTTCCTACCTAGCGCATAACGGCACCACCTCCAGCAAGGGATTTCAAATACGCAGTTCGGTACTTTGCCGGAATTTCGGCGCCGTACACTACCGCCTGGATTGACGAAAGCTTTGTCAAGGACCTCATCCAAGCCTTCAGCGAATTGATACAATCGGTGTGCGTTGGCTGCATCGAGAATGGAGCGCATGTCCTCGGCGGAAAAAAGGCAGAACTTTTCACCGTCGGCATGGTACGGAATTTCCGTACTGCCGCCCAGCAAAGCCAGTGCCGCCGCGTTCAGGTTCAGCTGGTCGCTTGCCTTCATGGCAAAATGCATGGTTTTTTCGCCAAGCTGAATATCGAAGCCGTCTGTGATGTGCTTTCTGCACGCTGCGGAAAGCTGCTCGATTTTCTTTCTCTTTGCGTAGTCCGCCGTAAGCCGGTCTGTACCGGAACATTCGAAGGGATCCGCCTCCAGCGCAAAATCCGCATCTTCCCTGCGCTCTGCATCGGGGGCGGCATCTTCTTGCGGGGTAAGCAGCGACCGGTACTCCTCCTCGCTGATCGCAAGGACTGATGCATCTCGGCAGGGGTAAAAATCGCCGGCAAACGGTTTCATCCATTTGCCGTGGTAAAGCTCGTCATTGACGATGATGCATTCTGCGTCATCCGCCCCGGCGCGAATCAGGATGTTGTGCTTTTCCTGGTGCCTGCGAAGCGCGTCCGAGGTCGCTACACCGACCACTGCATCGTCACAGACCGCCTTGTAAAATGTCATGCCGCTACCTCCTTGGTATGAAAATGTCCGGCGTGATTGCTCACGTCGGACATGAAAGCTTTATACGGAGAAGCCAGTAAGAACGGCCATTTTTTCCGTATAATCACTGTTTGAATTTGTTTTGCCATCTTCGTAGATGGTCTGGAATCTGTTGCTGGTATCGGCATTCGGCGTTCTGGTCCACCACCGGCATGCACGGATCCAGAAGCCACCGTCGTAGGCGTTAAAAACGTTCGCTCCGTCTGTGGACGATGCCGTGTGGATAGACCTTCCGGCAAACCAGGAGTGCTTCCCTGCGGTATCGGCGGAGATGTAAACATAGTACAACCATGAATAACCCTCCCGATACCACATATCGCCGTCTTGCAGCGTGTAGCCGTTCGAGCCGGGGTCATCCACCTGGGAGAAATACCTTCTGCCTGCTGTACTGCTGTCTCTGTCATCCAGGATAATTCCAGGGAACAGCGTTCTCTTTGCGCGGTTCAGGAAATAGTCAATGACACCGCTCTCCTGTTCGCGCTGGTAGATCTCCGTCTGTACATTCATGACCTCGCAGAAGGCGGGCAGGTAAATGTGGTCCAGCGACGGAGTAACCTCGTTGGAATTTGCGCCACGGGAGGCATACACCTTTACCAGCTTCATTGCAGACTGCCATTCCTGCGGGTAGCCTGCAAACACTCTGCTTTCACAGAAAACCTGTAGCTTACTGTTATCCCACGTTCCGGTGGAATACAGTCCGCTGTCATCGGAGAATGCGGACAGCATTTCAAGCGGAGCGGCATCGAAGAACTGGGCATCTGCGGCCAGAACCTGACTATCGGAAAGGAGCTGCCGGTCTGAGCCGATATAGACCGCCCGGCTTGTCTCATGGGTCCAGGACACAAGCTTCTGGCAGCAGTCATCCCCAAGATCGTCATACCACACCTTACACCAGTGGATCCAGCCCTTGGCATTCTTCGCATAAATTGCGGAACCGGACTCATCATACCGGACGGCTCCGAAGGTCAGGTATGCATTGCACACCTGTTCCCGCTGGCCGTTCAGCAGCAGTCTGGTTGCCTCAATGTCATAGTACAGCGGGTCACTCGTCGTGGGAGCGCCGTTGAAGCTGTATACCGTCAATAGCGATGAACCCTTCTGATGGCGGAGGACAATGATGTTCCGTCTGCCGGCTGCGCCGCATCTTCTGGCGTTGCCGTCTGCCCAGGTTACCTTGGAATACGAATTGGACGGATTGGAGTTGGCAACATAGCCGAGAACGAAGCCGTCATTGGTCTCGAAGTCATAGCAGGAAGCCAATGCGCTGTCCAGGGCATTTGTCGCAAGAAACTCATAGTCGATTGCAAGCGTAAAGGACGGGGCATCCTGCCTGAAGAGCTGGACATCCGTAGCTACCTGGTCGGTACCATCGAACCATCTGTTCTCCAGCAGCACCCTCGACTGCACATTCGAGAAGTCAAAATCCTGCCCTTTCCGGATGCTGATGTAGTCGCCGACGGCATATCTGGTCTTGCTCTGACGCCTCTTGCTGACGGCATAGACCTCGGCTGCATTGAGGGCTGAAAGCTCCTTGCCATCCTGCGGATAGTTGGCCTCCAGGAACTTGGCATACACGCTCATGCTGCCATGAACGCTGCCGGTGGATTTATCCCATCCCTGGAACACGCGGTACAGGCCGTTGTCTTCATCTGCGGTATCCTGCGGGATGTCGCCGCTGTACACTGCCTCGGATCCATACGGAACTTCAGCAACAGCCACCGGATTCATTTCGCCTTCGTGCAGGAACCAGGAAACCTTGTAGGTTCTTACCGTGGTGGAGTAGGCCGCATAGATGCTCTTGTTCGCGGTAACAGGGCTATCCAGGTCTGTCCACCCGGAATAGGTATAGACATACTGGTCATCCGGTTCGCGCTCCGGTATCGCTTTGATAATACCGGCGGCAATGGGGTCAGGCGGCGTGGAACCCTTATCGACCAGTGTCCGGCCAAGCTCCGTTTCATCGTAATTGCGGTAGATGACGGTGAACTGGGGAACGATGCGGTCAGCGTTGTAGACGAGTTCCAGGTCCGTCCACTTCGTCTGATAATTGGTAATCTCGGACTGGCGGATGGAACCTGTTACCTCAACTCTGCCTGCCAGGAACGAGCTGCTCATGGCATAGATCTTGTTCAGCATGTCCGTGTTGTAGAAGCTCCAGTCAATGCCGAGGATCCGGACGATTTGCAGCGTGTCAATGGCAGCATTCAGAATCTGGTACGGGTCGAATGCGCAGTATTCACTCACCAGCGATACGAGATTCTCGAACGACTCCATAACGAAATCGGTCAGGTATTGCAGGTTGTTGAACGACAGAGAGCTTACACTCTTTGGCAAGTGCGCAGATTGAATCTTGCCGTTCTTGGCAAAGGTGACACCGGCAATGGAGGTGCCTTCCGCAAGCAGGGTGAGAAGATTCGGGCAGCCGGCGAAGTTCAGGGAGCCGGACAGGTTGGTACAGTTTCGGATATCAAGGGTCTCCAGGAGCGTGTTGTCCTTGATACTCAGCGTCGTGATGAACGGGTTGCTGTAGCCTTCTGCATTGCTGCCGATAATCAGCGTCTTCAATCGCTTTGCGGTGGAGAAATCATTAGCTCGGATGTAGCAGGCGGACAGGTCGTTGATGGCCTGGATGTTCTCGGCACAATAAATGAGAATCATCGTATCGTCCATGGTGGTCAGCGCCGTGGTGAACGTATACTCCTGACCGGCCTTCGCACGGACACCATGGGGCGTGGAGTTGCCGTAGGCCACCCACAGATACATGTCGGAATACGGTGTGATTCGGAGCGTATAATCCGGCTTTACCGCCGCCGTCTGCGGGGTGTTGCAGCGGAAGGAAATCGCACGGGAATCTGCACACTGCTCCATGCCGAAGTACTTGGTGCCCATATAAATTTCCTGGTCACGTTCGAACTGCCGGCGCTGGTATCGCTTGCGGCCATTTGCCATGTTTCGCAGGAAATCCGCACTCGGACTGATTCCCGCAACAGGGTTGCCGGAGTAGTACGGGCGGAGGTATTTCCGCTCAATGTCAAGCCGCCACAGCTCCTCCGGGAACTGCTCCTGCCAGGCATCAAACTCGGTAATCAGGGAATTGGAGGACCAGCAGTTCAGGCTCTCCCGGCTGCGGTACATGGAGCGCAGCTGTGTGTTCATCAGGTCGCGGATACGGCACCAGAATACGGAATCGGCAGCATTGAAAATGTAGCCGCTGGACGGGTCACCATCGGTCTTGTAGTCCGTGTCCTCATGGCCGTAGGTCATGTTCAGCTCACCGTTGTTATCGATTCCGAGGCCGGTATCGTTATCGTAGTCCCACAGGTCGAAGCGGTAGCCGTTGTTGATTCCGGCGGCTGTGTCATCGATGGTGTAATACTGGGCTTCCTCCCCCATCTCCTCGGCTTCTGCTGCGGAAATGTAGGTCTTGCCCCAGTGCCAAAACGAGTTCTTGGCACGGTTATCAATCATCGTGTAGCGCTCGGTAAACAGATACCAGTACAGCGGGGACTCCACAATAAACCAGTTCTTCAGGCCATTGACAAATTCCGTGTCGGTTGACGTAACAACGAATTCGTACATATCCCGGAAGACCTGTTTGGACTCTTCCTGCTGGGCAGCGGAAACATCACCGCTGATGGTCTCGCCGTCCTTGGTGCCCATGTCATACCGGAATTCAAAGGATCCGTCCCAGTCCTCATACAGGGACTTACGCTTGAGGTTGCTGGCATTATTCCACTGATTCTTGGTAAGGGGGTACACCGTCCGCACCCGTTCATTTGGATCTTAACTCACCTGATTATCGGCAGTCATATACACGCCGGTATCGAAGGTGCTGTTCGGGAGCGTATTATCAGAGACCTCAACGACGAATTCCTTCATATCGGTGGGATCGTTGACACGGGTGCTGTCCGTCTTCTTGGAATCGCCCATGTTGCCGATGGCATAGAAGTGCCAGTTCGTGTCGCTGAACTCCCGGTGCGTGGAAATATCCGGGTCGGTCTCCCGGACGAACACCACGCAGTTGACGAACTCCATGCTGTTCTTGCACTTCTCATCTCTACGCATGGCCGGAGTCTTGTACGGCAGATAGTCGTTGTACCGCTTCTGGAGCAGTGCATTGTTGGCATTGTCGGAGGATGCGATATTCACCTTGATATTGAACCAGTTGTTCGGGACAGAGGTTCTGGTCAAAGCGATTTTACCGCTGCCATCGGTATACTTCGTGCCATCGCCCAGGGTGAGGACGGAGACATAGGACTCGTCAAAGGCCTCGTTTTTGGTGGGCAGAACAACCTTCTTGCCATCAAATCCGAAGATAAGGTCGATGTTTCGGCCCGCGAGGCCGTACCTGTTGGAGGTGGTGCCCTGGCCGACATGGTAGCCGTTCATCCAGGTCCAGTTGTCCAGAGCGGCATCGCCATTCTTATGGATGCACTCCACCGATGTGTTCTTGACGTAATCCTTCTTGTCGTTCGTAAAGTGCGGACAGGAAATCTTGATGATCTTCAGGTCCGGGCATGCTTCCGCGACGGATTCCGGGGTCAGCTCATTGTTCTCATTGTAGATACGGTTCCGCTCATAGCGGGCAACCATGGTATCGGAGTCCCGGGCATCTGCAATGAAGTTGGACAGGATGCTGGTATCCGTCAGCGCAGAGCTGTACGCCTTCATGCGGTAGATGTGGGTATCGCAGTCATCCGAGCCAATCGTGATGGGCACAGGATTTAGCTGGTACAGCCGGTAGCCCTCGTCATTGGGATAAATCAGTGGGCGGGCGCCAACGCCATCTTCATAGGTCATGATAAAGGACGTGGCGCTGGCATCTTCCGTATCAATGGAATTGATATTGTACTCGAATTCGATGATATCCTCTTCACTGTACGGGTGCATCAGCGTATCGGAGGACGTATAGATTCTGGCCTCGTGGGTACGCATTTCGATGCCAGGCTTGTCCATGTCGCTCCCGGTCTGGCAGGTCAGGAAGAGTGCATCCTTATCCCGGACATTGGCGGTTCTGAAAATCACTTTGAATTCGGCGCCGTTCCGCTTCGGGTCGGTGCCGAAAAGGTTGTGGGAGATGTACGCTCTCGTGCCGGATTTCACGCAGAAATACTGGTTTCCGTCATCGTCCACCTGATAGCCGCCGTTGTTCCAGTCGAAATTGTCGGAGACCGTCATCTTGATGGCAGAATTATTGACATCCGTCCACAGGCGATTTGCCGAACTGTTAGTCAGGCCGGTGGGGTTGAAATCGAAATCCAGATTTGCAGTAACGGGCTGGATGTCGTAGCCCAGCTCACTGACCTCCACGCGGATTGTGACCGTCTTATTGCGGCAGGTGATGGTGAGGACATTCACCGCCACCGTGTCAGGCTTATAAGACCAAGTATTCGCGGCAGTGGTCAAATGCTGCTCACTGACCAGTTTTCCATCGATCTTCAGGGTGACGGTTGGTGTACTGGTTCTGGGATCGTAGACCACAAACGGGATGTTGACCGCATTGTACTGCCGTGCTTTCAAAAAGCCGTAGTAATCATAACGGTAGACGCAGCCGATGACCGGATCGTCGCTGGAAGAATCATACCAGATGATGTCCCTGAAAATATGGTCGGTTTCGACGCTCTTATTGTTGACTGTTGCGGTAATCCAAGCCTCCAGCAGGTGTGCGCCATGGCTCTGGGGCTGGATTTCATAGGACTGAAGGATGCCGGATGCAGTGGAAATCACCGGATCCAGCTCCTTGCCGTCCAGCTTGAAATGGATGGTCTTCGAGACGGAGCCGTAGGGCGTATAGGTGAAGTTCACGGACTTCCCTACTGCATTGGTGTACCGGTCGGAGAACGTGGTTTCAATTCTTACGTCCACGACCTGAACCGTCCAGCTCTTCACATTGGTAGAGCCGCCATCGTCCGTAACGGTCAGGGTGAACTTCTGTGTGCCGACGGAGCAGAATTCGGTAACGTCAAACGTATTCAGGCCAGGCACCATAGGGCCGCTCATCACGACGTTTCTGCCCAGCTTCATGGTGTAGGAGGCGTCAACCGGCTCACCGTCCGTATCGGTGGAGCTGAAATTGACCTGGATAACCGCCTTGTCCGTCGGGGTGATAATGATGGGCGTTTCCGTGACTCTCTCGACAACCAGCGTCGTCGTGGTCGTGGTGCCGCCACCGCCTGTTGCAGGAAGCTGGAAGCTGCTGACAACCTCTCCGTCGCCTTCGCCGGTGGCTTCCAGAAGCTGGAAGATGTAGCTATCGCCGCTCTGCTCCAGGTTGGCGCTATAGGTCTTCTGCTGGCCGTTGATCGCCTCCAGGCTTTCTTTATTCGATTGAATATTCCGGTTGGCCTGGGCGATCTGGGTGTCTACAGACTCCTTGTCGGTCTGGTGGGTCTGACGGATTTCCCTCAACGCATCATCCATCTCCGCTTTGGAATAGGCATCTGCGCCAACTGCGTAGAAGGCTCCGTTCTCGCCCGTATCGTCATTTTTCCATCTGTAATGGAGATAGATATTCTCGTCATTTGTCTTGACGTAGTAGTCCGTAAATGCGTCACCAGTGGCAGGGAGTTCATCCACGACGGATACCATGGCACCGCCGACCATCTTCCAGGCGCCGTCCACCACCTTGTAATGGAGGATGCCGCTCCCCTGCTTCAGGAAATAATCAAACCCGGCATTCGCTTCGGAGACGGCAGGAAGCGCGTCAACAACGACGGATGTAACCGGGTCAATTTCACTGATTTGCTTTTCAAAATCCTCTTTGAGGCCGTCTAACGATGCCTTGACAAGCTTCTCCGAGGGGTAATGGACATCATCGGGCGTTTCCCGGAACGCCGTCACCTTATTGGCAGCGTTTTCCTTCTTCTTGAGGGCATCGTCTGTCTGCTCCCTGGTATATGCATCCACGCCGACGCGGACGAAGGCACCGCCGCTGTACCGGTAATGCACGTACACACCGCTGCTGTCCTTGACGTAATAATCGGTGTATTCGTCTCCGGATGCAGGCATTTCATCGGTAATTTCTGCTTTTGTACCACCGACGATGCAGAACTTGCCGCTGATGTACTTGTACATGATGCCGGCGCTTCCGACCTTGACAACGTAGTTTACGCCCTCAACAGCTTCCGCTGCTTCCGGAAGGGCATCCACGACAACGGTACGGATGCTGTCAATCTCGGTTTTTACCAGCTTCTCGGACGGGTAGCGGACATCATCGGGCGTTTCGCTCCAGGAGGACACCTTATTTTCCGCTCTTTCGGCGTTGATGTCCTTGACATCATAGGTTGTCCCGTCTCTGAAGATATGCTCAATTACAGGATTTGCCATCTCAGCACCTCACTTACAGCATCAGGGTTGTATCAACGACACTGGTATCGATCAGGTTCAGAATCAGTGTCGTGCCGGCAATGGTACAGTCCAGGCGGCTCTCAATTTTGTCGAGATCGCTCAGCTTATTTTCCAATCTGTTCATCATGTCGGCATAGTCCTTTTTTCTTTTCGCTTCTGCTTCAATGCGTTCATTCTCTTTTTCTGCGGCCTGGAAAAGCGTAATCTGAAGGGTTGCAAAGTCGGTTTCGCTGCCTTCGTAGCCCTGCTCCACCGCATACTGGTATGCACTTTTACCGGTATCGCCTTTGATGGTTTCCAGTGCAATGCTGGAACCATCCGCCCAGGTATAAACGACCTGGTTGTTTTT
>JAUMVS010000309.1 GCA_030530045.1 Phoenicibacter congonensis | reverse complement strand
GAAGCCTCCCTCAGCTTCCCCCGGTTGCCCGTCGCGAAAACTATTTTTGTCATATATCGAAAATCTATTTCTGACTGTAAACTTACATAAATATCTACAAAATACGATATTTTCTTATCGCAACGCCCAAAACAACCCCGAAAGGGATGATTTTCCTGTAATTTTATTATATTTGTACCCTAACGGGATTAATAATCGAGTTTATTATGAACATCGGAGAACATATTCGTGATAAGAGGAAAACTTTCGGGCTGACCCAGGTCGAGCTGGCAAAAAGATCCGGGGTAGGAATCAGGTTTGTCCGGGAACTGGAAAACGGCAAGAATACTGTACAATTGGACAAAGTCAATCAAGTGCTAAGACTCTTTGGAGAAGAACTTCAAGCACATAAAATCAATGAATGATGAAAAAGGCTGACATTTACATCGACGACACTTTCTGCGGGGTTCTGACAGAGGATTCCGAGGGCTATCACTTTTCTTATGACGGCGAGTATCTGAAATCCGTCAGTGCCAAGGCCATCAGCCCGACAATGCCGCTGACTGAGACCGAATATTCAAAAGAAATGATGTTCCCGGTCTTCGATGGGTTGATTCCTGAGGGATGGCTCCTTGACATAGTGCACAAATCCTGGAAAATAGATCCGAGAGACAGGATGTCACTACTGTTGGCTTGCTGTAAGGACTGCATCGGAAACATCAGCGTAAGAGAACATTATGGAGACAGGCAATAAATGCCTTTGCTGCGGAAAGGCTCTAAAAGAAGGAGAAAGGGGATATCATTCCTCGTGCGCCAGAAGGCTGTTTGGATGTGTTAAAGTACCTATATTACCATATTCAAGAGACAACATTTCTGAGCTGGCGTTGGAAGTCATAAAATCCAGCACTTCCGTGACTGGCGTCCAGGCTAAATTATCATTGGATATCAATAAAGGAGGACGCAACGAGGAAGATAGACTGACAATTGTGGGACTGTGGGGTGGATATATTCTCAAGCCACAAAGTCCTGTCTATAAATCGATGCCGGAGTTAGAGAATGTAACGATGAATATGGCGGAAGCCGTCGGGATCAGCACCGCCAGACACGGATTGATCAGGATGTCAGACGGTGAACTTGCGTATATCACCAAGAGGATGGACAGAGGGTCGAAAGGGGAGAAATACTCAATGCTGGATATGTGCCAACTTACAAACAGACTGACAGAACACAAATACAGAGGCTCCTATGCACAACTTTCAGATGTTGTAAAGAGATACTCATCCGCTCCGCTTCTGGATGTCCAACGCTTCTGGGAAATTGTGTTATTCTCGTGGATCTCAGGCAATTCAGATATGCACTGCAAGAATTTTTCACTGATTTCGACAAATGGCTCCGACTACTGTCTGTCACCGGCATACGATCTTCTCGCCGTACTGTTGACAGGAATCGAAGACAACGATGAATTAGCCTTGCCTTTGACTGGCAGCGGAGTTGAAGACAAAGGCGGCATCGCCGGATTTGGAAGAACAGAATTCGAAGAGGCGATGACAGCGGCAGGAATCGATGGCAAAGTCTGTGGATGGATTATCGACAAAATGATTTCAAACAAGCAACGTTGGTTTGAAGTTCTTGATGTGTCCTTCCTTTCCGATATATTGAAAGAAAAATACAAATCACTTATAGAAGAAAGGCTGTCAAGACTAAAATAGACATATCTTTCGGAAAATGCTTAAATTTGCAGGGTTGGCACGGGTGTTGCGCTCGTGCTTTGGCTTCGCCACGAGGGCGGAGCGGAGATATTCAGGAATATATTCAAAGAATATGAAGATTAAATCATTGATAGCG
>JAUMVS010000308.1 GCA_030530045.1 Phoenicibacter congonensis | reverse complement strand
TCCCAACTGCCACGGCAGTTTATTCCCATATCTATGAGTTTTGTGCCGCAGTCGGTAGTAATCAATTTGCAGCCAAGCTTTTCCTGGCTGGCTATTATCTGACGCACTATCGGCATGACGTTCTGATTTAGGCTTATCATTATATATTATCCTTTCCAAGCGTCGATCAATGATGTAACCGGTTACTAAAATATTGACAGAGCATCAGATCGCGGAAAAGCCGCCGTCATCCATAATGATGCTGCCCGCCATGTTGCTGGCCTCATCGCTGGATACAAACATTATAATGCTTGCTATTTCGGCTGGGGTAGCGAATCTGCCGAGGGGGAAGCGCTTGAGAAATTCGCGCATTTCATCAGGAGTCTCGCCGTCCTTGCACATATTGGTAGCAGTGGCACCGGGGCATACGCAGTTTATGATGACGTTATCTGCAGAGTATTCGGCAGCAAGACTGCGGGTGAGCTGTATTACGGCGCCCTTGGTGGCGGCATAGCTGTGGAGATTGTAAGCGCCGCAAACACCGGCGGTGGAGCCTATGTTGACAATGTGACCGTTCTTGTTGGTGCGCATGGAGGGCAGTATGCTGCGGCACATAAGGAAGGTTGCTTTTACGTTTGTGGTGAATATGTCATCCCATTCCTGGATGCTCATTTCGAGTATGGTTTTATAAATAGAAATGCCGGCGCAGTTCACGAGTATATCTATGCGGGGGAACTCGGCGAGTATCCTGGCGCATAGAGGTTCGATGGTTTCAGACTTCAGAAAATCGCAGGCGTAGAAATGGCATGTGCCCTTTTCGGAAGCAGCATACTGCTCAAGCTCCTGTCCTTTTGAGGTGTTTCGGCCAATTGCGATTACGTTACCGCCAGCGGCAATATACCTGCAAGCGGTTTCCCAACCGATACCGGAAGTGGCTCCGGTGATTATGATGTTTTTGTTTGAAAAATCAGGTATAAAGTTCATTTTAGACCTCCGGGAGAATAGTGTCACTTATAATATATCATAGCCATTAACCGCTGCGAAACCGGTTAAAACAGGCAATATAGAATAATATGTTGAGTTATTAATTATTATAGACAATTATTTTGGATTAAATATCTGTTGCTTATGAATACTGTGACTTTTACTTAATTTTATGTTAATTTATGATCGAATGAGGGGATATCCCGGCTAAAGTAAAAAATGGCAAATATTTGCAGGAATAAGTTTGTCACAATATAAGTAAACGGTTACGCTAATTCAATGCCCGCGTATAGCTTGGATAAAGTAAAAATATAGGGATTACCCAAAGAGAAAACAAAATACTGCGCTTTCAGCGGTTGAAAGAAATAGCAAAAAATCAATGAAATAGCCATTATGAGGCGTTATTATAGTATTTAGTAAAAATAAAAAATACTAAAACGGTTTAAAAACATATTGCAAATACATACGGAATCGGTTACAATCTTTGCAAGGCAATTAAAAGCGATGCGAATGACGTATATTAAAACGGCAATACGTATTGCAACTAAAATGGTTTATCTTGAAGAAGCAAAAGGAACAACTGCATCACTCTGATATTTCTGACTTGCATTCATTATAGACACAAGATTAAGAGATATAGAGATAATAAAATTTGTGACGATAGAGACGATTGCCACGGCAAAGAGATATGCTTCCGTTGGATTAAAAGATGACATGAGGTGTAACACAACATCGATTCCATACTATAGATTTTACTATCATCGAGGAGGAATAGATTTGAAAGTAATTGAAATGAAGAACATTTGCAAGAGCTTTGGCAGTCTCAAAGCAAATGAAAACGTCAATTTTGATCTGGAGCAGGGTGAAATACAT
>JAUMVS010000307.1:1131-1841 GCA_030530045.1 Phoenicibacter congonensis | reverse complement strand
GATTCCTTAAAGATCGAAGGACGCATGAAAGGTCCGAGATATGTCGGGGAAGTCACAAGAATCTACCGCAAATACGTAGATCTTTATCTTTCAGAAAAACCATATAAAGTAGAACCTGAGGATCTGAAGATCTTGATGGAAGTATTTAACCGTGGGGGATTTACTGGCGGATATTATAAAGAATATCATGGAAAAGATATGATGAGTATGAAACGGCCAGACCATCAGGGGTTATATGTTGGGAAGATCAGCAAACTTATGAAAGGTAAGATTTCATTTACAGCCCAAGAAGATATCCATAAAGGAGATGCTCTGCAGATCCGTATCAATTCAGAAGAAAAGGTAGAACTTACCAGCCCCTCTGAATTCAAAGCAGGCAGCAAGGTTGTTTTAAATGGACAGAAAATGAAGAAACTTCATGAAGGCATGGAAATCAAAAGAACCTTGAATCATCCAATGATCGAACGGATTGATGAAGGATTAAAGCAGAAAAAGAAAGAAAATCTTAAGGGAAAAATCATAATTCAGAAAGATCAGTGTGCTAAACTCATTCTCAAAGACGGAGAAGATCACGTAGAAGTAATTGGTCCAGTGATCGAAGAAGCACAGAAAAATGGTGCCATGCCGGCAGATATTGAGAAGCTTCTTAAGAAAACAGGGCAGACCCACTATACATTTGAAGAATTAGAAGTTGATCTTGGAGAAAACTT
>JAUMVS010000307.1:0-1121 GCA_030530045.1 Phoenicibacter congonensis | reverse complement strand
TTCGTACCAGGTTCTGTACTCAAGAAACTAAGAAAAGAAGCATTTGCACAGATGGATCAGACAAAGATTTTAAAATACAGAAGAACTTACGAAGATCCAGTCAAAGAAAATGACGCAGCAAGCAGTCAGGATCAGGAAGACAGCAAGATACAGATTGCAGTTTCTATGGAGAACCTTGAGAATCTGGATGTTGTAACAGAAGACGGGGAAGTAATGAAGATCTATCTTTCATGGATGGAACTTAAACAGCAGAAGGCTCCCGAAGCTATCCTGAATAATATAAAGACTGCGGGGAAACAGTGTTATTTGATGCTTCCACAGATTGCGAGAAAACGTCAGATGGAAGAATTAAAGGCAAAGAAAGATCTTATATTTACAAATGAAATTGATGGGCTGCTCATACGCAAT
This sequence comes from Phoenicibacter congonensis, assembly GCA_030530045.1. Classification (GTDB taxonomy): domain Bacteria; phylum Actinomycetota; class Coriobacteriia; order Coriobacteriales; family Eggerthellaceae; genus Phoenicibacter; species Phoenicibacter congonensis_A. Next base: position 713 of record JAUMVS010000307.1, on the reverse strand, counting down.
TTAGAAGAATTTTCATGGTTGATTGAAGAGGGATATCAAAAGGAAATGATCGCGGATTATATGTTTTATGGATATAACAAAGAAGCCATCAAAGAATACCAAAGATTATCAGGTACTCAAATCCGAATGACTTATCCATCGGAATTAAACAAAAAAGAGATGGAACAGTTAGAACTTCTGAATGCGGACCTGTTCTTATATGGTTATCAGCCATTGATGGTATCTGCACAGTGTGTGAAGAATAATCTTCGAGGATGTGATAAAACTCCATCTTGGATGACATTAAAGGATCGTTACAATGCAAACTTCTTCGTTCACACAAGCTGTAGTGACTGCATCAATGAGATTTATAATGGAAAACCATTATGGATCGGAAATGAGGCAGGAATCCTTAATGATCTTCATCCATCCGTGATCCGTTTTCATATCACAAGAGAAAATAAGGTGCAGATCAAGGAGATTTTAAATGCAGCGAAATCTATACAGAAAGGGGAAAGAGCTTCTCTTGCCACAGAATATACGACAGGGCATCTAAAGAGGGAAGTTTTATAAAACCATATGATAGACATTATTACTACGATAGCAAAATATCTGATCATCATTATGTGTCTGATCTATACACTGTCATGTTATACAGTATTTCGTCCAAAGAATAAAGATAGAAAGGAAGACCTGTTAGACAATCAGGTCATCTATATGTTTGTATTTTTATT
>JAUMVS010000306.1:1634-1845 GCA_030530045.1 Phoenicibacter congonensis | reverse complement strand
AAAGATGGAATGAATATATGATCTTTTGCTTTATGGGCATATTCAGAATCTTTTCAAAGGCCTTTGCGTAAAGGTTTAGCTGGGCGGAATATCGGTCGATGAGGGCCTGCTCATTTTCCACCCGATCGGTTTTGTAATCGACTATTACCGCACCGCCGTTTTCAATGAAAATGCAGTCGGCAATACCCTGAACGGCGATAGGCTCGTTCGC
>JAUMVS010000306.1:0-1624 GCA_030530045.1 Phoenicibacter congonensis | reverse complement strand
TCAATTATAAAACGCTGCTCTCTGAGTAACTTTTCACAGGACTTCATTCTGCCGAAAAGCTCGCCGGAGAAGAAATCGCCGAGTTTTTCGCGGTTTAAAGAATCGGCCGCGGCAGGGGAAATGAATTGCTGTTCTTTTAGCAGAGAAATTTCGTTTTCCAGGTCGTGCTCGGCCGAAAGATAATCGGCGTATTGCATAAATTCGTGCATGGCCGTGCCCTTTTCGGCCATTCAGGCGCTCGTTTTTAAGAAAGGCCGGCCGCAGAGCGCAGCCGCTGTTTGAAGGGCTTTTATGGGTCAATGCCGAGACCGAAACCTTTGCTGCAAGCTTTGAAAGGGCGCTGTATTTATACTCAAAATCAAGCCGCTTTTTTATTTCGTCAAGCTTTGTTTGGTCAAAGCTTTCATCCGGAATCTGCTCTGAAATTTCCTTTTCTTCGCTTCTTTTAATTTGATCGGACGGAATGTATTTAATATCGGTTTCTTCCCCGACGGATGAAGCAGGGCACAATAGTTTATAAGCTCACCGAAATTTTTGGCGTCCTCCACAAGTACAGGGTCAAGTGCCTCGCCCTTGGAAAAATAGTCGGGAGATAGGCGGGACGCGGCGGATGAAAGATTTTTTTCCGCTCCTTCCTTAGCCGATATTATAAACAGGTTGTCCTTGGGACGGGTGGCGGCCACATAATATATCCTCAGCATTTCGGAAATGTCGCTTTGCTTTTTGGCCTGACGAACGGCTTCAAACATAGGGGTAACGGTTTTTGTGCGGGGTTTGGAATCGTAAATTTTAAGGCCTACACCGTATTCCTGATCGAATTTGAAGGCTTCGGTGTCGATCGGCGGACCGGATGTAAGTCCCGCCATAAATACCACCGGAAACTGAAGGCCCTTTGAATGGTGGACGGTCATTATTTTGACCCCGCCGGCTGAGGTGTCGGAAGTGCCTGCCAATTTTATTTCTCCTTTTTTTACCCTTTCGGCAAAGCGGAGAAACTCGTAAACCGTCTCATATCCGCCGTCGGCACATTCCGTTGCCACTTCAAGCAGCCTCTTGAGATTTTTTGCCTTTCTTTCACCGTCCTCGTCCGTGAGATAAACCTCTGGCAGGCCGGTTTTTTCGTATATCTCGGAAATGAGCTGCCGGGCGGTGTGGGTGGCCGAAAATTTTCTTAAAAATGCTGTCTTTGCGAGAAAATCCGATGCCTTTGTGTCGCCGCTTTCGGCAGCATTGCAAAGTGCGGCGTATATCGACAGCCGCTTTTTTTGTGAACAGATTATACCGATGTGATCGGCCGAAAACCCGAAAACAGGGTTCATCATGGCCGAAAGCAGCGCTACATCATCAAGCGGATTGCTGATGACCTTTAAAAGCGCCATCATTTTTGATACTTCGGGAATGTCGAAAAAAGCTTCGTCGTGGGAAAAAACCGCCGGAATGCCATGCTCGAAAAGGCGGTCGGCCAGAGGCTTCGCGGATGTTTTGGTGGCGCGCAGCAAAATGCAAAAATCGTTGTAGCCCGGCTTTTTAAGGGCCTTACCGTCGGTTATACATTCCTTTTGCATCATATCCTCTATAATTTCGGCTATTCGGTCGGCCTCCACCTGAATGACGGTGCGCTCAT
>JAUMVS010000305.1 GCA_030530045.1 Phoenicibacter congonensis | reverse complement strand
CCGCCGACCCTTGGAATCAAGTGCGCGTTGGTGTTTACCTGGTCGATAACCGCAAATAAAAAAGGGCCTGCAATGCAGACCCTTTCGTGCTTTTTAAATGTGCGAGATTTCCGCGAAATTTAAGCCACAAGGCTGAAGATGCGCAGAACAAAAATCGCAGCTGCGACCCACATAACCCAATGCACTTTGTTAGCTTGACCTTGGAAAATGCGGATGATGACGAATGCGAGCATTCCGAACATGATGCCGTTTGCGATTGAGTAGGTGAAAGGCATCATGATGAGTGCGAGGTAGCCGCCCATTGCGCCGGCGATGTCTTCCTCGAAGTCCATGTTGCGAACGTTGCTAACCATCAAAAGACCAACGAATACGAGCGCTGGAGTTGTAGCAAATGATGGAATTGCAAGGAAAATTGGGCTCAATACCAGGGCAACGATGAAAAGAATTGCAGTAGTGAAAGCTGTGAGGCCGGTGCGTCCGCCTGCTGCTACGCCAGCGGAAGACTCAACGTAGGAAGTAACAGTTGAAGTGCCGAGACAAGCGCCAGCAACAGTGCCGAGAGCGTCAGCCATGAGTGCTTGCTTAGCTTTTGGAAGGTTGCCGTCCTCGTCGAGAAGGTCAGCCTTGCCAGCAACAGCGATGAGAGTTCCAGCTGTATCGAAGAGGTCGACGAACAAGAAAGCGAACACGATTACAGCAAACTCAATGATGTGACCGCCAACGTAATCGAAATTAAACGCCATGAAATGAGGCGCAGCGATACTAATGCCGTTTGAGAAATCAGGGAAAAGTGAGCTTGTGCCTGCGGCTGCGTCAACTACATACCAACCAGCTGCCTGAGCAACCATGCCAAGACCCCAAGTGATGAGGATTGACCACAGAATGTAGCCAGGAACATTGTAGTGATACATGACAGCGCAGATAATGATGCCTGCGAGTGCGAGCGCCACCTGGGGTGTGCCGAAGTTGCCAAGTGCAACAATTGTGCTTGTGTCAGAGACAACGATGCCAGCGCTTTTGAGGCCGACAATCGCGATAAACAGGCCGATGCCTGCGGAAATGCCATATTTCAAATTAGCAGGAACGTCGTTGATGAGCGCTTCGCGGAATTTGCAAAGAGTCAAAACGATGAAGATCAAACCTTCGCAAAGAACTGCAGTCAGCGCAATTTGCCAAGGGTCGTTAACGCCCGCCTGCGCCATTGGCACACAAACCGAATAAACGAAGTAGGCGTTCAAGCCCATGCCTGCGGCGAGGGCTACTGGGTAGTTGGCATAAAATGCCATGATGAGTGTTGCGAATGCAGCAGAAACAGCAGTTGCAGTAAACACGCTTGCGGCGTTCATTCCGCTTCCGCTCAAAATTGATGGGTTGATAGCCAAGATGTAGGCCATCGACAAAAATGTGACACAACCTGCCAAAACCTCGGTTTTAACATTGGTGCCGTGCTTTTCGAGTTCGAAAAACTTTGCGACCCTTTCCACTTCCAAACCTTTCTAAAAGAGACTTTTAAGACCAATTCATTATAGAAAAGTTAGGCTGGCTAACCCGATTTTTTATCAGATTTAACAAACCGCCGAAAAAGCGACGTCTAGCGGGCGTTACTGCTCCTTTTGAGGGATTGTTATCGTAAGAACCTTGTTGCCGTGCTCTTCGATGAGCGTAACCAAATCGGCGATTTTCAGGAAAACTGTCGCCGTGTTGTCGTTTGGATGGCACCCAATGAGACCGTCGTCGCAGAAGAAATCCTCATCTACGCAAAAAATTACGTCACAATCAACATTGTTCATGAGACCAAAAGGCGAAACTGCGCCTGGGTAAATGTCGAGCTTTTCTTTTAGCTCTTCC
>JAUMVS010000304.1 GCA_030530045.1 Phoenicibacter congonensis | reverse complement strand
TAACTGTGCGCATGGCGTTGCAGTTTGCAGAAGATGCGCTGTTTTCGCCGTCGAGTGATTCGTTTACTCGGTTTAAATCGGAGCATGCTAGCGAGATAGATTTTGTCGTTCTGGAAGAGGAATGCGAGATTGTGGCGCAGTGCACTTTGGGCGGTGATGCGGAATGAACCATCTGTTCGCACTGAAAGAGCCGGTCCTCATCGCGCTAACTGCGATTTTTTACGTCATCGCTTTCGCCCAAACCGCCTATGCAATCATGGTCGCACTGCGCGGCAACGATTCACGGCCAAGGGGCGCCCTGCTCTACGAAATCATGCTCGTAATTTATGCAGTCGTTGCGTGCGACGCGGCAAATTCCGCGCACTCAAATTACGGCGCATTCCTTTTTAGAGTCAAAATCTTGTCAATTCCGGTGGAATTCCTCTTGTGGATTAACGTTTTCACGTTCTGCCTCGGCCTCTATCTTGCAATCAAGCACAAAAAACCAATCATGTGGATTGAGCTTCTCGTTTTGTTCGTGAGCACGCCGCCGATAATTTCCATTTCTGGAACGCAAAGCTGGATTCTCCTTTGCGTTTGCGCTTGTTGTCTTCTGTTTCGTGTTGCATCTGCCGTTTGCCTGGAGCTGTTGCGGCAAAAATCGACCCTCACCATGCTTTCGGTCGGCGAAGCAATCAAGAATTTGCGCGGCGGCATTCTCTATTACAACGGGCACGGGCGAGTGCTGCTGATGAACGACTGCATGCAAGATTGCCTCTCGGCGCTAGACATTGGCGGGCACCTTCTTGGCGTTTCAAATGTTTGGCACTCTCTCACAGAAATTTCTGCGGAAAAGTCGCTGGACAGGCGTGGTTTTCAAGGCGATGAAAATCGTGTGCTAATTGAAGTTAGCGAGAACAACTACAAGCTTTTCCAGAAGAGAAGCGTGATTTTGAATGATGCCGTGGTTGAGCAGATTGTTGCGGTCGATGTCACCGAAGGCGTTCTTCTGAACAGGCCAATTCAGCATTCGAATGCAGAACTTGTCGAGGCTAACGCTGAGCTTAAGCAGCAGCTTTCGAAGCTCGAAAACGAGGCGAAAAGCGAGGCAGTCGCGGGCATGCACAGGCGCGTTCATAACAACATTGGCCAGCGCATGAGCATCATTCATCAATTCCTTGAGTCGGGAAACGAAGACCCCGAGGCGCTCCGCCAGATTATCGACTTGGCATCGGGAATTTCAACTTGTCTTTCAACTTTTGAAGATGAATCCGATGAAATTCTGTCTCTTCAAGAAGCGTTTCGCCTGGTGGGGCTCTCCCTAAACATTGATGGAGAGATGCCAGAAGACGAAAGATTTAAAACCGCGCTAGTGAGCATTATTCGCGAAGCGTCAACTAATGCGCTCAAGCACGGCGAGGCAAAAAATGTGTGGGTTACAATTCTTGAAGACAATGATTTTTTCTGCATCGAGGTCAAAAACGACGGCAAGTGCGCAAAAGCGCCGCTACAGAAAGGCTGCGGTTTAACCTACATGCAGAAACTGACGGAGGATTTGGGCGGCACGTTTGAAATTTCGTCGCTCGCGCCGTTTACAATCGACATCAAATTTGCAAGCGAAGGGGGTCGGGCATGATTCGAATTGTTTTAGCTGAAGATCAGGCAATTTTGAGAGAGTCGCTCGCTTGCACGATTAACTTGCAGGATGACATGCAGGTTGTAAAAGCTGTCCCGAATGCGGCGGCTGCGTTTGATGCTCTTCAAAAAATCGATGCCGACCTGGCTCTTCTTGACGTTTGCGATGAGCATGGCTCCACCCGCATCACCGTTGCAAAGCAAATTCTTGCGGCAAAACCCGACATCAAAGTTGTCATCA
>JAUMVS010000303.1 GCA_030530045.1 Phoenicibacter congonensis | reverse complement strand
CATGACAAATGTCTGCCCAGAGTTGAGCAAACGACACCTTGAATGTGAACAACATCACAATGACTGCGATGAGTCCGAAGGCAAAGAAGATGTTGCGGGTGGTACTCTTCATCTTATATCTTACTGAATGGCGAAAATCGCCCAGCGCATGGGCTGACTAATTATCCTCTTCTGTCACTTGGTCGAGTTTCAGTTTGTCGGAGTCGTCACGTTTTGCTACATATTGCTTTTGTAGAGGATTGGTGCGCTCTTGGTCAAAACGTGAACGGTTGCGCACGGCATCGACAGCAGCGTAGATGGCTTCACGGAAGGGCTGCTCGTCTTCCACCATGTTCTTTCCTGCGATGTCGTAGCACACTCCGATGGCTGGTGCGGTGCGAAGCACTGATAGACCAGCTGTGTAGTTGACGCCTTCGTTGAGCGCAAGAGACTTGAATGCAGACACACCTTGATCGTAGTACATGGCAAGAACCGCATCGAAATGCTTGTGGTTACCTGTCCCGAAAAATTCATCAGCAGGATATGGTCCCACACATCGTACTCCGCGCTTGAACAGTTCGTCAATGACAGGAATGATGATTTCCTGCTCTTCTTGTCCGTCGGCATGTGGATTGAGTGCCAGCACGGCAATACGTGGGTTGTCAATGAAGAAATCGCGCTTCAGGGTGTTGTGCAAGGTGACAAGACGTTCTGCAAGGGTCTCTTTGTTGATGTGTCCTGGAATCTCCGATACAGGAATCTTGTCAGTTGCCAATGCGATGCGCAGATTGTTGGCAATGAATATTTTCAGTGCTTTTTTGCCTTCTCCCATGGTCTCCTCAATGTAGGAAGTCTGACCTTGGAAGGTCGTGCCATTGTCTAATTTGATGCATGCGTTATTGAGGGGAGAGGTCACCAATGCATCAATCTTCCCGTCTCTCAAGTCTTTCAGTGCCTTATCCAAAGAGATGAGGGCAGCCTTGCCCGCTTCTTCAGTGGCTTGTCCGATTTCAATCTTCAGCTCGTCTTCGCCGAAGCTGTTGATCATGTTGAGGTGACCATCCTTTGCTGCCTCTGCTGATTCAACCACTTGGAAGTTGGTTTCACAACCAAGGGTCTTGCGGTGGTAGGTCGCCACCTTCGGGGAACCATAAATGACAGGTGTACAGATGGAGGTCATCTCCTCTGCCTCAAAAGTATTCAGTATCAGTTCATAACCGATACCATTGATGTCGCCTTGTGTGATGCCGATTTTAATTCTTTCCATTTTCTTCTTTTATGTTTTCTTCTTCACTTGGAGTTTCTAACGTGTATAAGGCTGCTTCGAGCCTGCGAATCATTGTGCGCTTCATCTTGTCGGGTGCATACACAAAGCCCTCAACCACAATGACGCGATTGTTCTTCTCGTCCAGTCGGGAATGACTGACGAAGGGACCACCCATGGCATCGTTTCGCATCTCCCACAATCCACGTGCCTCCATGGCAAATTTGCCGTTCACGCTGATGTTTTTGGTTTTCACAAACTCTGCGTTGGTTTGCATCCACTGACCTGCCTTTCCACCAGGGATGTTTCGTTTCATGATGGTGTCGCGAAGTGCAATGTAAGGTCCTTTGGTGAACATCTTCTCGCTCACATAGGGTAGGGAGTAGATGCAGATGTTCTGGATGGAGGAAAGCCCGTCATCGCTTGCCCAGATGAAATCCTCACCCACCTTCATCTTCTTGATGTCGAAAGGAATGTAGAACTCGCAGTCGAACATCTCTTTCACTTTCTTGGCGAACTTCACGTTGTGCTGGAAGTAGAGGTCATTTGCCATGCGGTTGATCTCCTCGCTGGTGATGAGTCCCTCGATGCCTTTGGAATGTTCTGTGATATAGACCGAC
>JAUMVS010000302.1 GCA_030530045.1 Phoenicibacter congonensis | reverse complement strand
AATGGGGACGATGAGTTGTGCACAATAGGGACGGTGAGTAGTCTACGCCCCTTGTTTCTGTCCCCTGTTCAGCAGAATGATGCCGCCGATAACGAGGACGATGCCGATGACAATCGAGACGTTGAAAGCGTCGCCCCAAAGCGCGATGCCGATGAGTGTTGTGAGGGTCGTGCCGACGCCGCCCCAAATTCCGTAGGCCAAGCCGAGCGGCAGGTTCTTTAGTGCGAACACCAGCCCGGCGAGCGAGCAAATGAACAGCGCGATGCAAATTGCGGTGTAGGGCATGACGCTGAACCCTTGCGAGATTTTCATGCTAGTGGTCGCGAGCACTTCCGTCACGATTGAGAACGCGAGCACTGCGAACGGGTGATTCGTCAATTTTTCTTGCCAAGTCATGTTATGCTCCCATCTTCATCAAAACCACGCCGGCGATAATGATTGCCACGCCGGCAACTTTCGTGAGGTTAAAGCCCTCTTTCCAAATGACTGCGCCGACAATCGCGGTGAGCGCGATGCCAAGCCCGGTCCACACGGCGTAGGCGAACCCCAGCGGCAGGTAGTTCATCGACTTCGCCATCAGGAAAAACGCGGTCGCGTAGCCAATCACGATGCCGATAATCGGCAGCTTGCGCCTGAAGCCGTCGGAAAACTTCATCATCGAGTCGCCAAAAACTTCAAACAACACGGCGACACCGAGCATTGTCAGTGCTCCAATTGAGTTCATAATCTCTCCTTTAATCCGAGTTTGTAACTTCGATTTAATTGCATGTTAAACTATCCCCTTAGGGGAGAGTCAAGCGCGATTCATAACTTTTTTGACGGAAAAGAGGCAGCGATGAAAAACGAACTTTTGAGCATAGGCGAAATAGCGAAACTGAAAAGCATCGGCATCAAGGCGCTTCGCTATTACGAAAAGATTGGCCTGCTGCTGCCAGCCTATGTCGACGAAGAGACAGGTTATCGTTATTACGATCTCAATCAATCTGCAGAAATTGACATCATCATTTCGTGCGTTGAGCTGGGAATTCCTCTTAAGGACGTTATCGCGTTTCGCGGAAAAGATGGTGCGCTTGACATGACGCGACTGCTTGCGTTTGGGCGGGAGCGAGCAGAAGAAAAGCTTATGCAACTGAAGAAACGTCAGACGCAAATCGAAAGCTACATCAAAGGAATGGATGAGCGTGCCAGGTTGCCTGAAGAAATCGCGGGTTCAAAGTTCATTGTCCAGCCGCTGAATTCTTCAAAATTCAACATTAAGGAATACATCAAGAAAACGACGCATCTTTTTGAGAAAGCAGAAGAGTTGAATCTCACATCTCTCTATTTGGAGGGTGTAATTTTCGACCCTTCGAATGGGAGGATGATGTGCGCCGTCGAGGTTGATGATTTTGGCTCTCTGCACAATGGGGACGATGAGTTCTTTGCAGAGGAACAAAATGTGCCTTCTAGCAGGCATAGTAACAATTTGCACAATGGGGACGATGAGTGTTTTTGTTCCGATTCTCTGACGAGAAGCGGGAACCTTGACGCTGCAAACGAACTTGGTCGGCACCTTTCGCCTGTGCGTGAGTTCCGCGACCCAAAGGTCAGAGAAACTCCCGCTCGGCAAAATCTGCTCGACCAATCTCGTTTTCGCTCCCGTTCTTTTGACCTGGAAGGTGGCTTTTCTGAAGGCGTGTCAAATGGGGACGATGAGTGTTTGTACAAAGGGGACGATGAGTTCTTTGTTTACCCGCAAGGGGAGTTCAAGCGGAGCGTAATCAAGGAAGGCACCCTTGAGGAATGCTTCGGAAAATTCATAGCTAAAACAAAAAGAATGAAAGAAACTGACGCCCCTGCCAGCGCATTCGTTGTCTGGCAAGAGCGCCACAAG
>JAUMVS010000301.1:538-1881 GCA_030530045.1 Phoenicibacter congonensis | reverse complement strand
GGGCAGCAAATTCTACGGAATGACGTTTGACGCCGATTTGGCGAACACGTTTCTGAGCGGTGCAGGCTTTGACCAGGACGCCTACAATAAAAAGGTCAAGGAATACGATACGGCTTTTTATGCGGAAAGCGGACACGACGAGGACAACATTCAGGCTTATTTGACGCAGGTCAACGAGATTCAAAACGGAGACGATTACGGCGACACCTATTCGGAACGCCAGAAGCGGTATTTGCGCGAGGCGCTGGATAATGCCTTTGAGCAGACGACGGGCCACAAAGCCCCGACGGATGACGACATTGCCGCATACAATGAGCAAGCGCAGGCGGCCAGAAACAGCGGGAAAGAACCGTTCTCTTTGAAAACGTTCCTTTTTGGCGATAAGGAAAAGCAGACCGACAAGCAGGCCGAAGAGCAGAAGGAAGGAACGACGGCCGACGAAACGCCGAAAACCGAACGGGCCGAAAAACAGACGGCAGGCGGACAAACGGCTGCCGCGCCGGAAGTGCAAGGCCCTGCTCGGCAGACAGAAAACCGTGCCGAGGTGCAAGGGCCTGTTCGGCAAAGCACGATGACGCCCGACGAAGCGATTGCCGCACAGGGTGGGATGACGTTTGAACAGTGGCGCGCGGCAGAGTTGCCGAGAAATTTGGAGCAGACGGCAGAAGAGGCGCGCGCACAGGAACTTGATGCGCTGAAAGCCGACGCCGAAAACAGAACGCCCGCGCAGACGCCGGAGGCGGCGATGACGCTGTACCTCAAGGGCGAAATGCTGACGGACGACGAATATTCGCTCATCAGCGCTTATGCAGACAGCAATGCGGGCAAGCACCTGCTGAATCGGGAGGGCTTTGTTTCTTCTTTGGACACGGCATCCGCTTCGCTTCAAAAACAGGCCAAATCCCTTTATGTACCGAGCACGATTCCGACGGAAATCGGGAGCACGCTGGAAGATGCGGTGGGCATTCTGAAAAGCGGCATTCTGGATGCGGACACGACGGGCATGGGGTATTTGTCCCTGATTCAGATTATGCAGGATGCGGATGCATGGATTGAGAGCGGCGCGGTCAGCATTCCTTCAGGCAAGAACCCGTACAACGTCTACATCAGCACGCACGACGATGCAAACCTTGTGATTCAAAACATCAAGGAGGCGCAAAGAACCGCCGTCAAGCAGCAGCAAAACGAAGTCACGGCGCAAAAGCAGGCGGAGGAAGAGGCTTACGGCGCAAGCGTTGAGCGGCTCACGAACGGAAACGGAACGGAAGAGGATTTTCAGCGCGTGCTCGGCACGTCGGGGTTTGGAAGCGGCGCAAAAAGAACGGACGCGACGTATAAGGAAC
>JAUMVS010000301.1:0-528 GCA_030530045.1 Phoenicibacter congonensis | reverse complement strand
GAACGGCGTATTTTTCGGAAGTCGGCGAATACTGGAATCGCGAAAGCGCGTCGGCCAGCGAAGGCATGGAAGGCACGCAGCGAGACCTTTTCCGCAAAGAGGTTGTCTATCAGGCGGGCGAGCTGCTGAACGAATATGCGGACGTGGCCAACGGTTTGGGAATGACCACTCGGGAATACCTTGAAAAATGCAGCATTTCGGGCCTTGACCAGCTGGTCGATATGGCTTACAACCGCATGGTTCGGCAGGGAAGCGATTTTTTGAGCAGCCCGACGGCACAGGCGGGCGTGACGGATAACAGCCCCGTTATCGGTGTTCTGCCCGCCGCCGGTGCGGGTTTGGCGGGCGGCGCGGTTTCGTATGCGGACAATTTTATCAGCGCGAGCTACAACGCGGTTGATGCGCTGACCTATGAATCGGCCCGAAACAAAATCATGAACAGCTACACGGAGCAATACGGCATGGAAGGGCGCGCCGTATACAGAGAGCAGCTGAAACAGTTTGCAAACAGCGGACAGCTCAGCGAGG
>JAUMVS010000300.1 GCA_030530045.1 Phoenicibacter congonensis | reverse complement strand
AATGGTATGGTATGGTTGGTCTTGCTTATCTGGATGCTAAATATAAGAACATGGGCAAAGGCAACGAGTATAAAAACGGTGTACGCGAATCCGGTCAGGGAAAATGGAGTGCATCTGCTGCGTTAGAATATAAAGCAGATGATAACTTTAGCGTAATCGGCCGTGCAACCTATACCGGCACCACTCCGTTCTACACTGTAAACTATAATTCCAGCACTGTTACCAAAGACAGTAAGCACTTGGAAGCACCGGCTTATATGGTTTATGATTTAGGTGTAACATATAATACTAAGCTGAACAGCGTTCCGGTTAAGTTCAGTGCAATGTGCTACAATCTGTTTGATAAGGATTATTGGACTGTTGCTCGCGGTGATCAGGTTTACCTGTCTACTCCGAGAACATTCTTCTTATCTGCCGAATTTAGTCTGTAATAAAATAAAATTTAAAGAGGGCGGTTTTTCTGCCCTCTTTTATTCTATATAAATAAGATGTATAATGGTATGCGAATATGAGAAAAATATTGAGCTTTTTTCTGCTGCTGATGCTTTTATTGTGTGTCGGCTGTGCCAAGCAGGAAGAATCACAAAATCACATAGATAATAAAAACAAAAATATTGTTACCCTGGCTGCCTACAGGCATCTTGCTCCCGGTAATAAGGATGCCTATTATTGCAGTAAGATACTCGGAGTATGGGAACCGCTGATAACAAGGGATGAAGCAGGTTTGCCTGCACCTTGTCTGGCTGAAAGCTGGGAAATGCAGGATGATGGCAAAGTATGGATATTTCGTTTAAGAAGAAATGTATATTTTCAAAATGGAACACAGTTTAATGCTGATTCTGTAATTGCTAATTTCGACAGAATGAAAAAGGGCTTGAAGCGTTCTAATTTTTACAGCTTATCATTAGCCTTATATTATCCGTCTTTAATCAGCTATGAAAAACTGGACGAATATACTGTCAGATTGGTATTTAAAGAACCGAATATTAACCAATTATATAAAATGACGGATTTCGGAAGTCCGATGTTTGCCCCTGAATGCTTTGATGCCAATGGTGATTTTAAGGACATAGCTATAGGTACAGGTCCGTATAAAATTACCAAGAACGTCATGAATAAGTATGTCGTTTTAAAGTGCAATGATAATTATTGGGGTGAAAAAGGCAAAATAAAAAATTTTGTCGTGCGCAATATTCCCAATACGGATACACGCTATGCAGCACTTAAATCCGGTGAAATTGACGGAGTATTAGATTTAAATGCAATACCGCCGTTTTTAGCTGACGAAATCAAGCAAGATAAGCGCTTTGCTGTGGCAAGCAATAAATCGACAATGATACGCTATCTGGCTTTAAATAACGGTCGTTTTCCCTTTAACGATGTGCGCATGCGTCAGGCCGTAAGCCTGGCTATTGACCGCAAAAATCTTGTCGATGCATTATATATGGGGTATGCAGAGCCGACAATGAATGTGTTAAATTATACAAGTCCCGGTTATAAAGAATTTCCCTTGGAGCATAATTTAGCAAAAGCTAAGCAGCTGGCACATGAAGTATTAGGGGATAAGCGCTGTGATGTTACCTATTGCATAAACGGTGCGGAGCCGTTGCAGAAGGGCGAGGCTGAGCTGATTGCTTATTGGCTGGGTAAAATAGGATTGAATGTCCATATTCAGTCTTTGGAGTATGCTACAAGAGCGAAAATGCTGCGCAAGGGCGATTATGATATCGCACGTCTGCAAAAGGGACTGGCAAACGGAGATCCATACGAGGTACTTAACAGCTTTCTGATGCCGACAGGTTCTATTTATATAAACAGTCACACAGGCTACCAGAATAAAGAATTGCAGGGATTGATGCAAGAGGTAAAACATACAGTTGATG
>JAUMVS010000299.1 GCA_030530045.1 Phoenicibacter congonensis | reverse complement strand
CCTTGAAGCCCATGGAGAGGGAGTTGAGAAGCGCGGTTATCGTGGTCGGCCCCGCTATCATGATGTTGTATTCGCGCTGGATACGCTCGGCTATGCCCTTGGGAGAGGACGCGATTTCCGCATAGAGCCCCTCCGTGGCCAGATACATTATGGCAAAAGGCGTGGTGGTCGGAACGTTTATATATTTTGTGATGAGCTTTGCCTCGCCCAGCACTCTGTCCTCAAGAGCCTTGCGCGCCGCGGCAACCTCGTCGGCGTCCGCGCCGTCGGCTGCGGTGCACAGGCGCACATAGTCCTCCAGGGGGAACTTCGAGTCAACGGGGAGATATGCGTCCGCTCCGCCGTCTCCGGCGGGGATGCGTATGGCAAACTCGACGCGTTCGCTGCTGCCCGGGCGGGAGGAGAAGTTTTTCACATACATATTGGGAATAGTCTGGTCGAGAATGCCCTCGAGCTGAACCTCCGCCCAAGTGCCGCGAGCCTTGACGTTTGTCAGCACTCGGTTGAGATTCGTGACGTTCGTGGTGACGCCGGTCGAGAGCTCCTTCATCTCGCCGAGCGACTTATAGACGTTTTCAAGCTGCTCGGAGACGGTCTTAAACGAGCTGTCGAGGCGGGTCGTGAGAGTCGCGGAGAGCTTTTCATCGACGGTCGCTCGCATTTCGTCGAGCTTTTTCTCGTTGCTCTGCTGCATTTTCTCTATCGACTCTGCAATAATTCTCGACTGCCTGTCGTTTTGTTCTATGTTGTTGCGGCGGATAGTGTCGAGCGATTTCGAGAACATATCCGTCAGCTGCTGCTGATGCTTGAAATTGGCCTCGGTCATCAGCGCAAGGCGCTCGTTCATCTTGTCGAGCGATTCGGTGAGCTCCGAGCGCATATCCTTCTGGTTACCCGCGCTCTCTCTGCGGCTGCGCTCAAACTCGTCGCGCAGCTGACCCTCGAGGGAGCTTATCTTGCTCTCGAGCTCCTTTATCTGCCCGTCTCCGGCGGAGAGGCGGCCGAGCTTCGTTATGACAATAACGAGCAAAACGGCGCACAGTGCCGCGAGAGCGGCGGCGATATATATAACAGCATCCATAATTTAATTCTCCGAAATCTGTAAGATATGATTAAGAATTGTAACAGATTTTTAAAAAAATTGCAACAATTAGACAGATATATTTAACAATAAAAATTTTTTGAGTAAAATTGAGCCCGCAAGAGACAATCTTTGCAAGAAACGGTTGATAACAGGTGTGATTTTATGCTACTATATAATGTATCGGGCGCGTATGCCCGCCCCGAAAAAATTATGCCTCATACCGCCCGCAAAGTTTGTCCGAATATGCCGACGGAGCTTATATACGGAGGAAAACCATGAAAATTTTCAAGAGAGCCGTTTCGATATTTCTTGCGTTAGCGCTGCTTTTTGCCCTGACCGCCTGCGGTAATGACGGGTCGGGCGCGGCGCTGAGCTATCCGATAGAGTCCCAGCCCGAGTGCCTTGACCCGCAGATAGCGCAGGGCGCGGAGGCCAAGACCGTTGTGCTCAACTGCTTCGAGGGGCTTGTTCGCAAGGACTCCGAGGGGAAGTTCTCCCCCGCCGCGGCGAAGAGCTGGAGCTATGACAGCGCCTCTCTCACTTATACTTTTAAGCTTCGGGAGGACGCCCGCTGGGTCATAATGAAAAAGGCGTATAAGTCGATTCTCGGCGACGATATAGACAATACTTTCGATTCCCGCGTCACGGCGGCGGATTTCGTCTTTGCGCTGAAGCGCGCCGTGAACCCCGCGACGGGTGCGCCCGAGGCGATGAGCCTCGGCGTGATAAAGAACGCGAAGAGCATAATAAACGGCAAGCTCTCCCCCGATAAGCTCGGCGTCAGTGCCGTCGGCGACTTTGA
>JAUMVS010000298.1 GCA_030530045.1 Phoenicibacter congonensis | reverse complement strand
GAATATGTGGGCATGCTGAAGAAGATCCATTCCACCGTTGTTCCTGCGGGCAGGCTTCCTTCGGCAAAGGAGGACATGCTCAAGGCGGTGAGACGGATGAAGGACATGCTTCCGGACGGGCTTGGCGACAAGCTGCTGCGCATGACGGAGGAGATTCCCGAGAGCGACCGGATGATACACGGCGATTTCCATACCAAAAATATCGTTCTTACCGGAGATGAGGTGCTGGTGATTGATATGGATACCCTTTCGGTCGGCCATCCGATCTTCGATCTGGTGCAGATGTATAATTCCTACGTTGGCTTTTCCGAGCTCGATCCGGAGATCGTTCTGGCCTTTCAGGGCTATCCCGCAAGAATTGCCCGACGCTTCTGGCACGAGTCGCTGGCGGCATACCTGGGCACGCATGACGAAGACATGATCGGAAACGTCGAAAGGAAGATCCGCTGCCTTGCCTATGCGGACCTTCTGGACTGGAGCGTGAGGCATCCGGAAGAAGACCCGGAGAAAGATAAAATAACGTCTGCGTACCGCCTGGAACAGTTGACGCAGATCCTGCGGACAACGGACAGCCTTCTCTTTCATGTCAGCGAGCAGGAATTTGACGCTGACGCCGAAAGACTGCATGAGGTGACGGATTTTGTGGACGGTTTTCTGGACGGAATCGACTGCCCGATGAAGATCAGGATGCAGATCGCCGTTGCCGCAGAAGAGATTTTTATCAATATCGCGAACTACGCTTATGCGCCCCGAAACGGAAAGGCTTCCGTGCGGCTTGAAAGTGAGATGTCTCCGAAATCGGTCACGATAAGCTTTATCGACGGCGGAAAACCCTTTGACCCGACGGCGAAGCCGGATCCGGATGTTACTCTTTCCGCAGAGGAGAGAGAGATCGGAGGGCTCGGGATCTTCATGACCAAAAAAATCATGGACGAAGTCCGCTATGAATACGCCGGCGGAAAGAACATCCTGACGATGAAAAAGTTTATCTGAGCGGACAAGGCTGTTGATTTAACAGAATTTTTCTTTGCATTCAGCGCTGAAGATGCTATGATAACATAAAACTACAGGAGGTGATTTTCCATGCAGTTTTCGGTAATCACTGATACTTCCGGCAATTTGCCGAAATATATTGCGGATGAACACGGACTGATCGTTATTCCGTTTTATTATCATGTCGACGGTGAGGATCTGTGCTGCGAAGCCATCGAAAATTTTGACAGCGATGCTTATTACAAGCGCCTTAAGGATGGTCCGCGCGTAACCACCACGCAGATCACCCCGCAGCGTTATCTGGAGTATTTTGAAAAAGAAGCGCAGGCAGGAAATGATTTTATCTTCGTGAGCATGTCCTCCGGGATCAGCGGCTCCTGCGATGCGGCCAGAGTGGCCGTGCGGATGCTGCAGGAGGATTATCCGGAGAGGAAGGCTTTCGTGGTCGATACCAAGGGCGCTGCGCTTGGGGAAGGCTTTGTGGCTCTGGAGGCTGCCCGTCTGCGGGATCAGGGCCTTGAGGCCGAAGAAGCCGCAAGGCAGCTGGATAACTACAGCCGGAGAATGTGCAATATTTTTACCGTGGATGATCTGATGTATCTGCGCCGCGGCGGAAGACTGTCCAATGCATCGGCTTTTTTGGGAACAATTGTGAACATCAAACCGCTGTTAAAAGGGGATGAGAACGGAAAAATCGTCGCTTTTGCCAAGATCCGGGGCAGAAAAAAAGCCATTGAAGCGATTGCACAGCGCTATGATGCGCTTGTGGTGGAACCGGAGAACCAGACGGTCGGCATTGTGCAGGCTGCCTGCAGAGAGGATGCCAAACGGCTGGAAGAACTGATCTGCCAGAACCGCCCGCCGAAGATGATACTGCATGTGGACTATGAACCGGTGACG
>JAUMVS010000037.1 GCA_030530045.1 Phoenicibacter congonensis | reverse complement strand
ACCCCCGACCTTGTGCTTGTAAGGCACCTGCGCTCCCGCTGCGCCACTCGACCATTTATTTAAAAGAAAGCATCGGTTGAACCGTGCGACTTGAAATTATAACAGAGAAAAACGAGCACGCTCGCAAAAACGTTTTAATTTTGAAAGCCTCACGAATTAAGCAGAAATTCTCGATTGCGAATGTCCACCGCAGAGTTCTGTCAGCTGGACGAAGATTCCTGTAGTAGCGCTGACGAAACGACGAAGTCGTGCTGGATTCGACAGGCCGAGAAGGTTTAAGAAATATCCCGCAAAAAAATGACCCCGGCAAATGCCAGGGTCACCGAACTGTAAGAGCTATTTAAAAACTTAGAGCTTGTGAACTTGCAGTTAGCGCTGCTAACTACATGTTTACGCAGTGGATTTTTTCGCCACGCTCGAGGTAGGCCATGACTTCTTCCGCTGCCATTTTCGCGCAGTTGTCTTCTGCCTCGGCAGTTGAAGCGCCAAGGTGAGGAATGACGATTGCGTTCTTCATTTTGACAACGGTTGGGTTTGCGAAGTCGGTTACATACTTCCCAACTTTGCCACTCTCGAGAGCCTCAGCCATGTCAGCCTCGTTGACAAGTTTGTCGCGCGAGAAGTTCAGGAAAACAGCGCCGTCTTTCATGTTTGAAATCGCCTCGGCGTTGATCATTCCAGTAGTGTCAGCAGTTGCAGGAACGTGAATTGTAACGAAGTCCGACTTGCTCAGGAGCTCATTCAAATCTTCTGTGAATTCAAGTTTTTCACTGATTGTAGCTGCTTTTTCAGCATTCAGGAATGGGTCGTAGCCAACGCAAGTCATGCCAAGAGCCTCAGCCGACTGTACAACAAGGCGGCCAATTGCGCCCAGGCCAATTACGCCGAGCGTCTTGCCAAGGATCTCGCCGCCAGCGAAAGCCTTCTTCGCTTTCTCGGCATCCTTGCCAATGTTTTCGTCTTCCGCATTCTCACGAACCCAGTTTGTGCCGCCAATGATGTCACGACAACTCAACAAAAGACCTGCAAGAACGAGCTCTTTCACAGCGTTTGCGTTAGCGCCAGGAGTATTGAAAACGGCAACGCCCTTCTCGGCGAGCGCATCAAGCGGAATGTTGTTAACGCCAGCGCCTGCACGAGCAACGCACTTGACCGTTGCTGGAAGCTCCATTTCGTGCATGTTTGCACTTCTCACCAAAATGACGTTTGCGTCGTCGATTGAATCCACGATTTCATAATCGGAAGTGAAGCAATCGAGGCCTTTTTGGGAAATGTTGTTGAGACAATGTACTTTGTACATGAGAATCCTTTCGACTTGTGTATTGGATAAGTTCTCAATAACAAGAATAACACTGTTTAGCAGGCTAAATATTTTGAACAAACAAAAAACGGGCCCTAATTTGAGCCCGTTTTGAAAGTTCAGTTTGTGTGAATTGCAACTGCTTATTCGGAAGTTCGCCAAGCATAATCATTTGTTTATGCGGAAAAATCAGGCAAGCTTTAAAGAACATTTCCTCCAAGCACGACAGTCTTGAGGTCGAGATTTTCGTCGAGAACAAGAATGTCGGCATTTTTGCCAGCCGCAAGGCTTCCGATTTCCGCATCAAGACCAAGAGCCTTAGCAGGGTTTTGAGTTGCGCATTTAACAGCGCTTTCCAGCGGAATGTTTGCAGTTTTTACAGCGTAACGCAGGCAATCAGGCAAGCAAGTGACACTGCCAGCGATTGAGCCATCGGCGATAGTTGCAAGGCTGCCGCGAACTGTAACGTCCTGCCCGCCGAGGTCATAGGTGCCGTCTTCAAGGCCGCAAGCTCTCATTGTGTCAGAAATCAAAATGATGCGGTCATTGCCAAAGAGCTGAAAAGCCATGCGAATAATCGCAGGGTGCGAGTGAATTCCGTCGCAAATGAGCTCAGCCATGACTTCTTCGTTGTCAAACGCGGCGATGACAGGACCAGGCTTTCTGTGATGGATTGGGTTCATCGCGTTAAAGAGGTGTGTCATTTGACGAGCGCCTGCGTTAAAAGCGTCAACACATTGGTCAAAGTCGGCACATGTGTGAGCAACAGAAACGCGAACGCCGGCGCCAGTTGCTTCCTTAATAAAGTCGAGGTTTCCTTCAACTTCTGGAGCAACGTCAACGAGCTTGATCACGTTGCCGCTCTTCTCGTTCAGGCGGTTGAACTCGTCGATGTCGCCAGCATGAACATAGGCTGGGTTTTGCGCACCAACTTTGTCAGGCGAAATGTAGGGGCCTTCCATGTTGATGCCAACGAAATGAGCGTAGTTTGCAGGAGCAGTTCCGTTTTTCTGAGCATCCACAAATTCGTTAACGCTCTCCATGATTGGAGTCAAAATTTCTTCAGAAAAAGTCATTGTAGCAGGGCAAATTGAAGTTGTGCCAACGCTTGCTTGGAACTCTGCGAGCTTTTGGACCGACTCAACTTTTCCGTCGCAAAGGTCAGCGCCAACCGCGCCGTGAAAATGCAAGTCAACAAGGCCTGGAATTACGTAGCCGCCCTGCGCGTCAATTACCTCGCCGCCAGTTGCGCCCGCGCCAATTTCTGTAATTTTTCCGTCTTCGAAAGCGACATTTACTCCCTCAACAAAAGCGCCGTCGACGAAAACTTTTCCGTTTGTAATTACCACGACTTCCTCCCTCATTCCGAAAAAAATCTAGGAATAATAATTAAAGCTTAAAGCTGGCTAGCTGCCTCTTTATCGAGAACAATTACTACGTCAGGATGACTTTGCAGAATTGAAGCTGGCACCTGTGGAGTCACGTCTCCCGCGAAAGCCTTGGCTACGATTTCGGCCTTGCCAGCGCCAGTCGCCATGAGCACGACTTTTTTAGCTTTCATGATTGTACCGATGCCCATTGTGTAGGCCGCAGTTGGAACGTCATCGATCGAGTCGAAAAGGCGCGAATTTGCCTCGATTGTCGACTGTGTGAGCTCGACATAGTGAGTTGTAACTGGGAATTCGTCGCATGGCTCGTTGAAGCCGATGTGACCGTTGTGGCCAAGACCCAAAAGTTGCAGGTCAACGCCACCAGCTGCCTCGATTGCAGCCTCGTAATCCTCGCACATTTTCTCAGGGTCGTGGCTGTTGCCAGAAGGAACGTGCGTGCGTGATTTATCAATGTCAACGCGGTCAAACAGGTGATGATTCATGAACCAGCGATAGCTTTGGTCGTGCTCACCGTCGAGACCTGCGTATTCATCCAAGTTAAAAGTTGTGACATCTTTGAAGCTGATTTCCCCGCGTCCAACCTTCGCCACGAGCTCGTCGTAGGCGCCAATTGGCGTCGAGCCAGTCGCGAGTCCAAGAACGCAGTTAGGCTTTTCTGCTACCTGAGCAGCAATAATGTCAGCAGCAGCGCGTGAAGCAGCCTCGTAGTTTTCCTCAATTACGAATTCCATCAATCCCCCACTTAATAAAACCGATAAATGATTGTGAATGGTGCTTTGGTTTTAGCTCAAGCCAAAGCGAAATCGACGGACCCCTCTTAGGTCCAGAACAAGAACGCTTGCTTTATGCCTTCGTAACTCCAGGCGTAAACGTCGGAATACCACCCGGTCTCGGGCACGAAACACAAAAGCAGGCTGTACAAAACACTGATTGTCACCGTGAGTATTATAACCTTGTAGAGCAAATTCGAAGTTAAATGCAAAGGCATGACCGAGATGTCTTTTCCGTGCATAAGGTGCTCTTTTTCAGCTTCGTCGAGCGACGATGAAACGAGTGCATTTTCATTCAGAATAAACGCAAGCAGAATGGCTGCCGCCAAGAACATAAACGAGAAATCGGCGTAGTAGCGCTGCAGAATTCCTGCGACTTCCGCATCAAGAATTGCAACGACTGTGCCGCAAATGAGAAGCGAGATAACGACGCCCGAAACTGTCCTGGTTTGACGCTGCGCATTTCTAATTTTTAGAACTGGCCAAGCCAGAACGATGAGCCACAAAATTGGCATGCACGCGAAAATGCCGCCGAAAGTTGCTTCGCGAATCGTTTGCCCGAAATAGGTCGACTCGAATGCGGTTTCTTGCAAGAACGGGAAAACACCCGTTGTAGCTGGTGTTTGGAAGAAATACATAAACAGCGCTGGCGCGATGCGGCCGATGTTCATTCCGCGCTTCGTCATGTCGTTCACGGTCAAGTTGTAGTTCGCGCCGAAGTCGAAAAACGACCCAAAACGCGCGTAGTTGTAAATGAAGAGGCAAACGAGCACCACGATGTAGGGGCTAATGAGGCACAAAAATTCTTTCATGCCCGACTTCGTGAGAATGTGCTTGTTTGAAATGTAGCTCTTCCAGAAAAGTGGGAATGCGAGCACCGAAAGAATTGCTAGTTGAGGGCGGCATCCAATAACGAGCGCCATGCAAATTGAGCCTGCTGTGAAGTAAAGTTTCTTCCGCTCATTTTTGCGCCCAACCATCCAGAAGTAAAGACCCCAAACGGTAAAGCCGATTGCGCATGCGATTGGTAGCGAATAGAAAGTTGGGAATTTCAGAAGGTAAAGTGCGCCCGAACATGCAACAATTGCAGCTTGGAGCAGCAAGAAAATTCCGAGGTTTACCCGCTTGAAGTGATATTTTGCAAACCGGTGCAAAAGCGCAGTAATGCCTGTGAAGAAGAAAAACACCGCGATGAGCACGCCAATTGCCGTTGGGAAGTCGCTTCCCGTCAAAAGATAGAACGGCAAATAGAACAAAAGCACTGGCACCACACCGAAGTAGACATAGTAGTGCCCGTCGTGATAGGCAACGTCGAACAGGTAGTCCTCGCCCGTTTCCTTCGCGGCTTCGTCACGCGCAGCTTTGTCGTAGGGGTTATCAATTTGCTTTAGCCACTCTGGCGGCTCGTCTTCCAAATAAAGCTGACCGTCGGCAAAAGCCCGCGCAAGCTTTGCATATTGCTGCGAGTTATCGCCTCCAACTTGATAGCTGTTCGCGACCGAAACTCCGTCCCAGTCACCGTAGTTGTAGCTCGAAGTAGCCACGCCAACTAGGTTCGACCCGAAGAACAAAAACGTGGTAGCAAGGCAAATTTCAATGAAAGTCGCGCCGATGATTAAACACTTCGAAGCGTAATCATGCTCGCGAATCATGATTTTGTAAATCGCCGATTTTGGACGCAGTGCAAAAACAGTTAGCAAGGCTAACAGCACCAAGCCAAAACGCACGCCATTGAAAATGAAAGGGCGATGCGGGTTCAAGACGATTTTGTTTAGGTAAATTGGATATTCAATGTCGTGCTGTCCGTCGGACTGAATTTCAATCTTTAAATTCTGCAAATTGCCCGAGCAGTTAATTCTGATGTATTGCGTTTGCTCAATCACCGTCGACATTGAAGAGAGCGGCACGCCTTCTGTATATTCAGTCGAGTCGAAATAGCTTTGATGCGCGTCGTCGGTGAACTGAATTTTGATGTTTAGCGCCTGCGCCTTCTGCGTGTTGTCGAAATCGATGTAGATTGAGTTGACCTTCAAGTCGATGTTTTTGAATTCGAACGTGTGATTTTGGCTCGTGAGAACGAACGGCGTTTCTTCCTCATCGTTGGTTTTGTTCGTGTGCGCCGCCGTGATTGAACTCGACATGTCGACCGGCTCATTGAAGAGCGTGAGATAGAAATTCATGTTGAAAACAAACAGCTCCAAAACGAGCGCTGCAAGCACAATAAACAACAAATTCCGAGCAAGACGCCTTAATTTGTCTTTTCTCGGAACTCCCCATTTTTGCCAGATTATGCAGGCGTTTTCCTTGACTGTTCGCATGCGAGAATTATAGCATGCAGTATAATTAAAGCTGTTTTAGAGGTTCCTAGAGAAAGTGGGGTTCTGTCATGAATTTCTCAGTATCAGGCCGTAAAATGCCAGTTACAGAAGCTCTGCAAGCCTACGCCGAAGAAAAGATCAAAGAGTCTGTTGATCAGCTTGGTCTTGAAATTTTAACTTGCGACGTTGTTTTGTATTGCGAGAAAAATCCTGCAAATCCAACGCCTGCAACTTGCGAAGTCACAATCACTCTGAAGGGCCAAATCGCCCGCGTTGAGGTTCGTGACATCGACATGTATGCTGCAATCGACATCGCTGCTGCAAAAATCGTTCGTCAGCTGCGCAAATACAAGACTCGCACATTTGAAAAGCGTCGCCGCGAGGCTGGTGAAGCTCCTGCAATCACAGCCGCATCGGGCGAGCTCGACATTGAAGCTCTCATGGACGAGCTGACTGAGGACGACATCGTCAAACGTAAGGAAATCACCTACACGGTCTGCACCGAGGAAGAAGCTCTTTCTCGCATGGACCTTCTGGGTCACGATTTCTACATCTACACCGACCGCGACACCAACGAGGTGCACCTGCTCTACAAGCGTCTCGACGGTTGCTACGGCAAGCTCACCCCAAAAGGCGAGTAGTCGAAGAAGTTGCTTGCTGAAGCAGAAAAGCTTTAAGCAAAGCTAGATAATTAAATAGCAAGAAAGGCGTCGGAAACGGCGCCTTTTTCATTTGTGGAAAACGGCCCGGAAGGTGCGGTTACAGAAAGAATTCCGGAACTATGTTGATTTGAATGAATCGCGATAAACGAGAGAATTGAACTCGCGGAAGTTGCCACCGAAAACCCCAAAAGACGCAGCGAGCGAAATTAACTAAGCGGCAAGCTCCATCAAATGCATTCGAAGGTCGCCAATTGAGTAAAGGCTCCCAAAACAAACAATCAAGTTTTGGGAATAATCACCAGCGTCCTGCACTTTTTCAATAGCAATTTCTAAGGCGGAAGTTGCATCGCTCGCAATTCGAGTTGGGGCGTAGACTTCAGCCAGCTTTTGCAAATCATCTGCATCCATTTTTCTTGGATTAGCAGGTTCGTAAATCACAAACTCATCTATCAAGTCACCGACATTTTGAAGAATGCCCGGCACGTCTTTATCTTTTAGCACGCCGAACACGGCAATAATGTTTACAGGCTGACTTGCAAAAAGCGAGTTGGAAAATGTTTGAAGCGAGTGCTTTAAAGCGGCAGCGCCATCGGGGTTGTGAGCTCCATCGATGATGACTGGGCAAGGCAAGTTTTCCGTGAAAACTTCAAAGCGCCCAACCCATTTTGTGAAGTAGATTCCCTCGAAAATCTTTTCGTCAGGAACGCCAAGTTGTGCTGCGACCTCAATTGCAACTGCTGCATTTTGTGGCTGATAGTCGCCGAGAAGTTGCGTCATGTAGGTGTTACCTTTGTAGGCAAAATCGCGTGCTAGAACGTCGCCAGCGACTGAAATATCATCATCCACCTGCAGACTTTCTGTGTCGGTAATCACTAGATTGCAGCCATTTTTAGCAGCTACGCTTTTGACGACATCGAGTGCCTCAGAACTTTGGTTAGCAACGACAACTGGAGTTTCAGGCTTGATGATGCCTGCTTTTTCGCCTGCGATTTCAGCGAGAGTGTTGCCCAGCATGGCGGTGTGATCGAGCCCAATTTTCGTAATGACCGAAACTTCTGGAGTAATGGCATTCGTCGAGTCGAGACGTCCGCCCAGTCCAACTTCGCAAACGACTATGTCGCAATTGCACTGCTCAAAATAGCTAAACGCAACCGCTGTCATCAGCTCAAATTCCGTAGGGTGCTCGCCCGTTTCTTGCTCGACTATTTCCGCGGCTTCTTTAACGCGAAGTGTGATTGCCGTCAGGCTTTCAGTATCGATGTTTTTGTTGTTGACACGAATGCGTTCTTCAAAACGCTCGATGTATGGAGACGTAAAAAGGCCCGTCTTGTAACCAGCGGCGCGAAGAATTGATTCGAGATAGGCACAAACAGATCCTTTGCCATTTGTGCCAGCTACGTGCACGAATTTCAGGCGCTCATGTGGGTTGCCGAGCAACTCGAGCAGGCGCGTTATTCTGCCGAGACCGAGCGAGACTTTCTGCCAGCGCGGCTCGTTGATGTATTCAATTGCATTAAACATATTTGCGATGCAGACGCATTGCTCCCAAATCGCACGCTAGCTCGTAATTAATTGTGTTGCCAGCTTCCGCCATTTCGTCGAGCGTGACGCACGCGTCGCCATCTTGCCCGATGAGGGTGACGATTTCGCCAGGAACAGGGTCCTCTGTCGCCGAAACTTGCAAACGCTTTTGCGGAACCTCGAACATGCATTGATCCATGCAAATCGAACCGACCTGGTGATAGCGCTGACCACGCAGGAGGAAGTCAATTTTTCCACTGAGAGCGCGGTGCAGGCCGTCGGCATAACCAACAGAAATCGTGCAAATTTTTGCGTAGCCACGGCTTCTGTAGTGCAAGCCATAGCTAACGCCGTCGCCGATTGGCACGCTTCGAACGTCGGTGATTTTAGCCTTCACGCTCATGACTGGCTGCAAATCAATTTGCGGAATTGTCGAAGGCGAAGGCTTGAGTCCATAAAGAATAATTCCTGGACGGCACATGTCGAAATGCACGCCAGGGTATTTCAGCGTTGCAGCGGAATTCGAGCAGTGTACAATGCCAGGGTTCACGCCAACAGCACGCATCTCATTAATTGCCGTGTTGAAGCGGTTTGCCTGGCGCTCGAAGTCGAGAGTGTCGACTTCGTCAGCCGTCGCAAAGTGGGTGAAAGTGCCTTCCAAATCGAGAGCACGGTGGAAAGAAATCATGCGAGCAAATTCAGCAGCTTCGTTCCAAGAAACTCCAATGCGGTTCATGCCGGTGTTAATCTTCAAGTGGAAAGGCGCGCGAACGCCGCGGGCATCAGCTTTTTCGCCGTAGAGAATTGCGAACTCCGACTCGAAAACTGCCGGCATAATTTCATATTCAAGAAGCGCGTCGATTGCATCAGCTGGTGGCTGCGAGAGCATCAGAATTGGTTTTTTGAGGCCAGCTTTTCTGAGTTCTATGCCTTCGATGACGTTGGAAACTCCGAAGTAGTCGGTGCCGCATGCATCAAGCGTTTTCGCACAACGAACAGCGCCATGGCCGTAGGCATCGGCTTTCACGACGCTCAAAACCTTAGTTCCAGGCTTCAAGCTGCGCTTTATCGCATAAAAATTGTTGCGAAGCGTGCCAAGATTTACCTCGACCCACGACCCGCGCAGTGAATTCAAATCGTATTCCGCAGCGATTTCTGACAAATTTTCAACCATGATGTGACCGGCATTCTCTTCGATTTTTGTTAAACATCTATAACCATTTTAAACACTAGCACGCACCGCCCCGCATTACGTTTCCGCTTTGTAAATCTGGGTGGAGATTTGGGAAGGCTGGCCTTGCAATCCCAAAAGTCGTTTCGCGGAAAACTGATTCAACACCCACGTCGGAGCCGTGTATATTGCGTTTTAGCCTTCTAAGCCCCGCCTATCAATGCTCAAATAACCTCTGACATAACAGCCTAACGCTGAATACAAAAACAAAGCGAGGCTTGCACCATTTGGAACAAACCCCGCTTAAAGGAAACTTTACGTTTGAAAACTAAAACTACGCTGTTGCTGAAGATTTCGAAGTTTCTACAAATGGACAATAAGATTTTCGGAATTGATAACTGCCGTACTTCGAAACATAATAGTCGGTATTCGTATCTACCGAAAGAGACATATAGTATGGTGTTCCAGACCCGTTAGTGCCCATCTTTGTTGCGCTTACTGTTCCCTTAAAAACAACTTTTTGATCCGAATCGCTTAGCTGAATCGTAAATCCTGAGTAACCAAAAGTGTGATTAATTGTTCCTGTAGCTGTTCCAGCAACATCTACCTTTACATAATTATCATTTGCTGAGTTAGCTGGCATATTGATAGTGTATGAAGCGCTAACATCATCTGCGCTAGCGTTTTCATCAAAAGTCAAGGTCATCGTCACTGGGGTAGAGCTAAAGCCATTCGACTCAATGTATTCGAATGATTTTCCACCGAGGGTTAGCTCCGAGTTCTGGTTCTCGACAGTCATTTCGCCGTCTTCTTCCCAGCCCTTATCAGGGTCGAACTTAAATTTCTGAATAAAAGTACCAGAGTCCTTTCCGAACCAATACGTGATGGATCCATCAAATCTGGCTTCACTAGTATAGGTGCCATTTTCCTCTTTCAGGTCGGACGTAAAATTACTACCGTCATACGTGTATTCCTGTTCGGAAGAAGAACTGCTGCTAGAGCTTGAAGAAGAACTAGAAGATGATGAGGTCTTAAAATTATCAATACCACGCAGTGGCTTAGTTGTTGCGGACTGTTTGGAAGGTCCGTAAATGAGCTTCCAGCCACTGGAGCTCTTCATATAATAGGCTTCGCCAGTAAACTTTGACTCAAACGAGTCGTTTGCCATTTTTCCAGAAAATTCTACCCTGCGAATCTCAGAGTCAGTATTACCTCCATAGAGCGCTGAAAGGAATGCATTGTCTACCTTTTCTTGGCTCTTTACTTCAATGTTGCTGAATTTATATGCGGAGTCCGTAGTGTAATCGCTGCTCACAAAGCCATTTGAGAATGATGAGCTTTGCTCGAGGCTCTCTTTTACAGTGCTGCTCGAGATTTGCGAACCAAAGTAGGACGCGATAGCAATGATTACGATGATTGCGACTGCGGCAATTGCGCCACCAATAATGAGCTTTTTCTTCTTTGCAGCTTTTTCTTCTGGAGATTCAGGAGCTGCATCAGCTGTTGCGTACTTCTCGTTATAACTTGCAGTGCTTGAGTGAGGAGCTACTGAAGGTGAACCAGTTGGAGCATCTTGTGCCTGCTCTGTTGCCGGAGCAACCTCGTCATTAGCCGTTGTTGCAGGTGTTTCCGCTGCAGAACTTGGTTCGTCTGCACCAATTTTCCCTGCTGAAACTTCGCTGGTTGCCTCGACTGCAGTAGGTTCAGCGACATTCACGCCGACTGCCTCGTTAGCAACTTCTGCTACTGGTTCTCCAGTTTCTGCGACATCCTGCGCCTCCACTTTTATGCCGCAATAAGTGCAAAAGTGTGCGGCATCTGGAATTTCCCTATGGCATTTTTTGCAAATCATAATCCCCCTCCTAACTACTGATTATTTGATTTGTTTACCAGGTAAATTTCGTAAGCTTCAACAACAATTAACGCGATTGAAGCCAAAATTGAAAGATAGAAACCGACGCTCATTGTTGCGACAGAGAAAAGCGAGTTCAGCAAAGAGAAAATCGACTTCAGTGAAGCAAGCATGATGATGTTTAGCACCGAGGTGCAAATCAGCCTGACGTGGCGCGAAGAATTGTTTTCAGTCATCAAAAGGTCAACAAAGGCGAGCGCAATTGGGAATAAGAATGTCATGCACAAAAACGCTGCACCCGAAAGATAGGAGCTGTTGCTAAATTCGATCATCATAGAAAAAATTGAAACTGTTGCTTTACCTCCGAAAGAAGCACAAGACGCAACTGGCAAGAAAAAGCAAAGCGCCATCACGCATGCGCACACAAGACCAATGACGTCGAGTGCCCTCCTGCCTTTGATAACTTTGGCGTTGCTGTTGTCAATTTTGCATTGGAGCTCGTTGAGCTTGTCGTTAACAGATTCCGCATTGAATGCTGGCTTTGCAGCCGCTGCTGCAGCACCCGTAGTGTCGGCCGAACCAGTTTGCGGCTCTTCGGGGGCAAAGAACGACTCGTCAATTTCAACGCTCTGGCCGCATCGGGCACAAAACTTAGCCTCATCAGGCAATTCATTTCCACAATGGGGACAAAACATTAGCTTTTCCTTTCCT
>JAUMVS010000297.1 GCA_030530045.1 Phoenicibacter congonensis | reverse complement strand
ATTTAGGCAGTTGCATATTGGCTTCGTAGACTTCTTGTTTTAATTCTTCTAACATAACGGCTCTCCTAGTTTAGTTCCATTGCTTGACCAGCAGCTAATTCAGCCGGCATAGCTTGCTTATAATTGTCGATAAATTTCTCATACCCACGTACGCTTTCAGGTTCCGGATAGAGGGTAGCACTTTCGGTCTCTACAAAGACTTCCTGGTCTAGATAATCGGCTAAACCTTTACCGCGGTGATCAGAAGCATACAAGGCGAGAACGGCCATCCCCCACGGACCACCTTCTCCGGCATTATCCATCACCGTGATCGGCGTATCTAAGGCGTCAGCAAGGGCCTGTTGGGCAACCACCGGCGTCTTAAAGAGGCCCCCCTGGGCAATTAAAACATCGGTTTTAATGTGTTCTTCGCGTAGTAAGATGTCCATTCCGATCTTGAGTGGCGCAAAGGCAGAGTAAAGTTGAACCTTAAAGAGGTTGGCCAAGGTGAAGTGGCTATCTGGCTTACGAACCAGCATTGGGCGCCCTTCTTGAACCCGGGTAATGTTTTCCCCGGATAAGTAGGCGAAGTTAACCAAGCCGCCACCGTCTTGCTCCCCACGTAAAGAGGCGTCAAAGAGCTTTTCGTAGAGTTCATTTGGTTTTAAGACTACTCCGAGGGTCCGAGCAAACTGGTCAAATAGACTGGCCCAGGCGTTAATATCAGAAGAGCAATTATTGGTGTGCACCATCGCCACCGGTGCCCCATCTGGGGTGGTGACCATGTCAATATCGCGGTGAACCTGGTTCATTTCCTGATCCAAGACCACCATCGAAAAGGCCGAAGTCCCTACTGAAATATTCCCAGTCCGCTTACGAACAGCGTTAGTAGCTACCATCCCAGTTCCGGCGTCCCCTTCTGACGGCGCTAAAAGGGAGCCGGCTTCTAGCTGGCCAGATGGATCAAGTAGCTTAGCACCTTCCTTTGTCAGCTGCCCGGCACTTTGCCCGGCTAGCAAGACCTTTGGTAAGAGGTCTTCGATCTTCCAGTTGAAGACCGCCACTTCCGGTAGTTCACGGAACTTTTGTAGCATAGCCTGGTTATAATCGTGAGTGGCCTCGTCAATTGGGAACATTCCAGAAGCGTCCCCAATCCCCGTCGTCTTTTCCCCAGTTAATTGCCAGGTTACGTAGCCATCCAGAGTCGTGATAAAGTCTAGGTCCTTAACGTGATCTTCGTGGTTTAAGATCGCTTGGTAGAGGTGAGCAATGCTCCAGCGTTCCGGAATGTTGAAGTCAAACAAATTGGTTAATTTTTCTGCCGCTTCTCCGGTGATGTTATTACGCCAAGTCCGAAACGGTACCATTAGTTCATTGTCCTTATTAAAGGCCATATAACCATGCATCATGGCGCTAATCCCGATTGAGCCGATCTTAGTCAGCTTGACTGCATAACGGTCTTGAACTTCAGCTGCCAACTTGGCATAGCTGGTTTGAATCCCTTCCCACACTTTATTAAGCGGGTAAGTCCAAATGTGGTGGTCCAGTTCATTTTCCCAAACGTAATCACCACTGGCGACAGTTTGAAAGTCGTCCGTTACTAAAACGGCCTTAATCCGGGTCGACCCAAGTTCGATCCCCAGAGCAGTTCTAGCGGTGGTGATCTTTTCAATAATTGATTGTTGATCCATCAGCGGTACTCCTTTGATTTGTTATGAATTGATCCTCTAAACGTCTTAATTTTATATTTTTCGTCCGTATAAATCAATCGAATCCCGCAAGTTTATAAACCGTTTTCATTTTTAATAAAAAAAGTGGCGCACCCGTCCCAACGACGGTTACGCCACCCTTACTGATTAAATTTAAATTTATACTAACCCATTCCATAAGGTCTTAAAGTCCGCTGGCATTTCAACGTC
>JAUMVS010000296.1 GCA_030530045.1 Phoenicibacter congonensis | reverse complement strand
TTTTAAGAGAGATCACAAAAGATCACGGATCATTGTTGATCTTTGATGAAGTTATTACAGGTTTTAGACTATCTCTTGGGGGAGCACAGCAGTATTATAATATCAAGCCAGATATCACAACACTTGGAAAAATCGTTGGTGGAGGAATGCCGATCGGTGCATATGGCGGAAGAAGAGAAATCATGCAGATGATTTCCCCAGATGGACCAGTTTATCAGGCAGGAACACTATCAGGAAACCCAGTTGCAACAACGGCAGGAATTGAGACATTAAATATCTTAAAAAATGATCCGCAGATTTACGAACGACTAGAGCAAAAAACAAGAAAACTTGCTGATGCAGCAAGAAAGGCAGGGAATGGACATGTTTGTGTCAATCAGATTGGATCTTTAATGAGTGTATTCTTTACAGAGCAGAAAGTCAGAGATTTTGAAAGTGCTGTAACATCTAATACAGAACAATATGCAGATTATTTTGGATATTTACTAGACCGTGGAATTTACATTGCACCATCTCAGTTTGAAACAATGTTTATTTCTGATGCACATACAGAAGAAGATATTGAAAAAACATGTAAACTTGCAGGAGAAGCTCTATGCAGTTTGGATTTCTAGGGATCGATTATAAAAATGCAGATCTTACCATTCGTGATGAAATTTCATTTACGGATCAGAAGAAGCTTGAATTTTTTCATAAAGCAGATGAAATCGGGATCGAGCAGGTGATGATCTTATCAACCTGTAACCGCAGTGAGATTTATTATTTTTTTGACAATGAACAACAGATCAAAAAAATACAAAATATCTACTGTGATATGTTCAATCAAGCAGAGATTGAGCAATATATCAGACATTGCGAAGAAGATAAAGCAGTGTCTTATCTGTTTCGAGTAACCGCAGGATTAGAATCTATGGTACTAGGAGAAGATCAGATCCTTGGACAGGTAAAAGATGCCTTGGATTTTTCAAGAACTATGGGATTTAGCAAGAAAGAATTAAATAAAGTCGTAAGAGATGCCATTACTTGTGCAAAAAAGGTAAAAACAACGTTTAGAATAAGTGAAAAACCAGTATCTGTTGGATATATCGGAATCTGTGAATTACAGAAAATATGTGATATCAAAGATAAAACGGTCTTGGTGATCGGAAGCGGAGATACCGTAGTTCTTGCGCTTCGTTATCTGCAGGAATACGAAGCAGGAAAAATTTATTTATGCAGCAGAACACTGGCACATGCAGGAAATGTTCAGAAAGAGTTTCAAGAAATAGAGATCATTTCTTATGAACAAAGATACGAGATCATGAAACAATGTGATATTGTAGTATCTGCAACATCAGCACCACTTGTGGTTGTAAGAAAGGAATATTATACGCCAGAAAAACAAGTTACATTTTTAGATCTTGCAACACCAAGAGATATTGATCCAAAACTTTCGGATGATTCAAAGGTAAATCTGATCAATTTAGATACGCTCAAAGAGATTTCTAAAGCAAATCAGTCAGAACGAGAAGAACTTTGCAAACAAAGCAATACGATGATCAGCAAAGCAAAAGAAGAAACGATACAGTGGCTGTTTCAGGCACCAATGGAAGAAACAATTCGTTCCTTGCAGGAAAAATGTACAGAGATCGTGGAAGATAGTTATTCATATTTATCAAGTAAAATAGATCTTGGAACAAGAGAGCAGAAACTTCTAAAGAAGGTGTTAAATGCATCCTTGCAGCGAATGATCAAAGAACCGATTCAGGAATTAAAACATTTAGAAACAAGACAGGAACAAGCAGATTATAAGAAGATGGTAGAACAGCTTTTTGGGATAGAAACAAAGAAATGAAAATGACCTATGAAATATATCATCGGATCAAGAGGATCACGCCTTGAATTGATCCAGAAAAAATATG
>JAUMVS010000295.1 GCA_030530045.1 Phoenicibacter congonensis | reverse complement strand
AGGAGGAAGCGAATATGAAGCGGACAGTCAAAGGTCTATGCGGCCTTGTGTTGGGCGTGATGCTGTTGACAGCATGCGGCGGGGCAAACCAAGCGACGAACACCGCGGCGATGTCCATCTCACCGGCAGAGCTGGACACGCAGGCGCAGAATGTTGCGGATACCTTCGCGCAGAATACCAAGCTGTTTCAGTACACCACCGACGACAGCATCGGCGCAGTAAATGTGACGATGTGGAGGCAGGAAAAGACTGGCTGGGAACCGGTGGCGCAGGGAGAAATTCCGCTTGATGCAAACAGCTCCGGCGGCATTGGTATTCAGCTGTCCGGCAAACAATTCCGCGCGATTTTCTGCGATGCGAATTGGGAGGAAACCAGTGCCTACGCGGCGAACCTGGACTTTCATCCGCTGCGGGAAGCAGATAAATACATCTCCGGTGAGCTGTATTCGGCGTTTGAACAGCAAAACATCACGGTGAATCAGGAAATCCTTCTTTGGGCGAGTATCGGCGGAGAGACAACGAATTTGAACCAGTCGGATTTCCGCAAGAGCAAGTGCAAGGCGGGCGTTGCGGTTACTGCGACGTTCATGGAGCGGATGTCCGACGAGGGCAGCGTATAACGCAGGCTTACAACATACAGAAAAGCGTATAAATTCAGCGGCGGGCCGAGTCGGCCGCTTGGTCCAAATGCTGTTTTTATAAATATATTTCACACAATAGGAGACAACAAGAGATGAGACACAACACAACTTTGATTTGCGGACTTACAGTAGGTGCAGCAGTGCTGCTGACGGCGTGCGGCGGCGCGGCACCGGATGGTGGCCAGGGATCGGCACAGAACATGAAGATCTCGACGGAATCGCTGGGTGCAGAGGCAACTCGCACGGCAGATCTGGACTGGAAGCAGTCGCACCTGTTCAACTATGCCGTTGATCAGAGCATCAGCTCGGTTACGGTAAAGGCTTGGCAGTACGAGGACGGCAAGTGGACCAAGGTTATGCAGACCAGCAATCCGATCGACGAGAACACCGGAACGCAGGGACGCTTGTCGGCACAGTTTAAGGACAACTTCCTGAATGTACACTTTGTCACGAAGGGCATGGAGGTTTGGACTCCGGACCAGCAGGCAGAGACGGACAACGTAGAGAGCAAGATCAACCAGTGTTCTGCACAGGACAAGTATGTCGTTCCGTCGGAAGAAGAGATCAAGGGTGACAAGGAGATTCCGCTGTGGATCTGGGTTGGCGCGAAGGACGGCGAGGCGGCAACCAACAGCAAGAACTTCCGTAAGAGCAAGTGCGACGAG
Organism: Phoenicibacter congonensis; assembly: GCA_030530045.1. Lineage (GTDB taxonomy): Bacteria > Actinomycetota > Coriobacteriia > Coriobacteriales > Eggerthellaceae > Phoenicibacter > Phoenicibacter congonensis_A. The sequence continues at coordinate 595 of JAUMVS010000295.1, read as the reverse complement.
GGCTTTGCGATCACCGCACAGTTCCAGAAGGACAGCCTGAAGGCCAACACGGATAGCGGCGAAAACTCGTAACCGGCACACTCTCTGTCCGAACCGTTGAAAAGGCGGTGCAATCGTGTTACAATAAAGCGATTTGAGACGGATAGGGAGTAGAGAAATGGCAGAACTGACAATCGGTACCGTCCGTGTGGACGGGCGATTTATCATGGCCCCGATGGCCGGGGTCACCGACCGCGCATTCCGGCAAATTTGCCGTGAATGCGGGGCGGCGCTTACGGTGAGCGAGATGATCTCCACCCGAGCGCTCTTGTTTCAGGACAAAAAAACGCGGCAGCTGTTACAGCTTGCGCCGAACGAAGTGCCCGGCTGGATTCAGATTTTTGGACATGAGCCGGAGAGCATGGCGGAGGGCACGGTCAAGGCGCTGGAGATTTCCGGTGCGGCGCTGCTCGACATCAATATGGGCTGTCCTGCCCCGAAAATTGTGCGGGGCGGCGATGGCAGCGCGCTGATGCGCGATGTCCGGCAGGCGTCGGCGGTGATTCGCGCGGTCGTGGATGCGGTCTCGGTTCCGGTCACGGTGAAATTCCGCAAG
>JAUMVS010000036.1 GCA_030530045.1 Phoenicibacter congonensis | reverse complement strand
ATCATTCGCACAATGAGCGGAACAAAACACCCGCAATAGGACCTCACGCGCACAAGCACGCTGCCGTAATCCATGCTTGCCCCGCGGCACCACTGCGCTTCTTTGACAGCCATAAATTGCACAAAAACTTGCGGAATAAAACGAAGAGCAATCGAGATTGCAAGCGACAACTCAAGCACAGGGAATTTCAACTTACGAAGCGGCCAGAAAAGCCATTTAAACACTGCAGAAAAATCAAGCAGCGAAACTGTGTTTGCGACAAACAAGCTTGACCAGCCCAAAAGCAGGATTCGCACGGCATAAAAAATTCCGCGATAAATTCCTTCGTCGTAAAAGATGAGACCCGAGCCTGTCCAGCGAAGCGAGTTTGCAAAAAACGAAAAAGCGCAAATGAAATAAAGCGGAATTGAGACCTTTAAAACAGAGGTCACTACGCTAAAAAACGCTTTTCTGTTGTTTGAAAACTCGACGTGAAAATCAACGATTGCAAGCACGACTAAAAGCAAAGACATCGCTGCGAGACCTGAAAGCGTGCTCACGAAAAAGATGCAAATTGAATAGAAAAAAAGGCAGAAAATTTTAGAGCGTGCATCGATTGGACGCACGCTCTGAAAATTTGAACTATTTAGCGAAAAAGCTTTTGTCACGAGATTTAAGTGAATCTCTGGTGCAGAGATTTATTCTGTGTCTTTTTCAGCCTCAGCAGCTTCTTCAGTTGCTTCTTCTGCTGGAGCTTCTGTAGCCTCTTCAGCAACTTCCTCAGCAGCAGCCTCAGTTGCCTCTTCGACAACCTCGGTAGCCTCAACAGCTTCTGTCTCCTCTGCAGGAGCTTCCTCAGCCTCAGCAACTTCCTTTTTAGCAGGAGCAACCTTAGTTGCCTTTGCTTTTGCAGGAGCAGCCTTTTCCTTCTTAGCAGGAACTGACTCAGTAACGAGCTCCATGATTACCATAGGAGCGTTGTCGCCTTTGCGAGGTCCAAGCTTAATGATGCGGGTGTAGCCGCCATTGCGGTCTGCAAACATGCCCTGCTCAACCTTTTCAAAAATCTCGCGAACGAGCTCTGAGTCGTTGCCAAGAGCTGCAATTGCAAGACGTCTTGAATGCAGGTCACCACGTTTTGCCCAAGTGATGATCTTGTCGACATCGCCACGAATCTCTTTTGCGCGAGACTCAATGGTCTTGATGCGGTCATTCAAAAACAAAGCTGAAACGAGGCTTCTTTTCATAGCCTTAGTGTGGCTGTAATCAGTGCCAAGCTTGCGACCTTTGTAATTGTGTCTCATAATATCTCCTAAAATTTCCGCTTAGAGCAGGTCGTTGTTCGAGCGAAGGCTCAAGCCAAACTCTGCCAAAACGTCTTTAATTTCTTCAATTGACTTTACGCCGAAGTTGCGGATGTTGTTGAGGTCTTGCTCAGAGAGTTTAACCAGGTCACGGATTGTTTCCACACCTTCACGTTTCAAACAATTGTATGAACGAACTGTGAGCTCCAGGTCGTCGATTGACTTGCTGAGCTCTTCACTTTCAGGCTCTTGCTCAGGCTCGAAAATTGTAGGAAGTTCAAGCTCTTGGTTGTCTTCCTGACCGAACTCGAGGAATGCCTGCATATATTGCATAACAATGTTCGCTGCTTCTCTGATTGCATCGAGAGGAGCAATTGAGCCGTTTGTTTCAACCTCAAGCGTGAGCTTGTCGTAGTCGTTGCTCTGACCAACACGGGTTTTGTCGTCGGAAAGAGTGCAGCGACGCACTGGTGAATAAATGGAATCAATTGCGATAACTCCAATTGGATCAGAATCACTTTGGTTGTCTTTCGCGTAAACATTTCCGCGACCAACACCAATTGTGATTTCAGCATCAAATGTGCCACCCTCAGAAACAGTAGCAATTACATGCTCTGGGTTGATGAGAGTGAACTCACTTGGAACATTCAAGTCCGCACCAGTTACAGTTGCTGGTCCCTCAACGGAAACAGTTGCAACTGCACTGTCTACATCGTCAACGTTTGCCTTGAAAACAAGACCTTTTACGTTCAAAACGATGTCGGTAACGTCTTCAATAACACCCTCAGCGCAAGAGAATTCATGTTGAACTCCCTCAATTTTGATTGAGGTTGGTTTTGCACCTTGGAGTGAAGACAGAAGGACGCGACGCATAGAATTGCCGAGAGTGCGAGCATAGCCGCGCTCAAGTGGTTCAACCATGAAACGTGCCATGCAATCGTTAATTTGTTCAGTAGTAACAGTAGGCCTCATGAACTCTGTCATATTGTACCGATGCCTCCTTAAAAGTAAGCTATTGTATTGCGTCAATTATTTCGAGTAAAGCTCGACGATGAGCTGCTCGTTTACGTCACTATCAATCTGGTCACGGGCTGGGAGCGAAAGAACGCTGCCCTGAAGTTTCTCGATGTCAACTTCGAGCCATGCTGGAACGCTTGAACGCTCGTTAGAAATGAGAGCGCTCTTGATAACGAGCATGTCTTTTGCCTTTTCAGCAACAGCAACAAGGTCACCTGGACGAACGCGGTAGGAAGGAATGTCTACGCGCTTGCCGTTGACTTTGATGTGTCCGTGGCGAACCTGCTGACGAGCTTCTGCTCTGCTCTTTGCAAAGCCGAAACGATAAATCACATTGTCAAGACGAGTCTCAAGAAGAACGAGGAGGTTTTCACCTGTAACGCCTTGTGTGCGGTTTGCCATCTCATAGTAGTGATGGAACTGTTTTTCCAGAAGTCCGTAGATTCTCTTGGTCTTCTGCTTTTCACGCAACTGCAGTAAATATTCGCTTTCCTTGACGCGTTTTTTGCCTGCGTCACCTGGTGCATATGCACGACGCTCCATTGCGCACTTCTCTGAGTAGCAACGGTCGCCCTTCAGGAAAAGCTTGCATCCCTCACGGCGGCAAATTCTGCAGTCGGCTCCTGTGTATCTAGCCATTTAATTTACCTTTCTAGCCTTATGGACGACGACGTTTGCGTGGCCTACAACCATTGTGTGGTTGAGGTGTGCAATCCTGGATGCTCAGAACTTCGAGGCCTGCAGCCTGAAGAGTTCTGATTGCAGTCTCACGACCTGAACCAGGGCCTTTTACGAAAACAGCGACCTTTTGAAGGCCGTGCTCTTGAGCGATCTTTGCGCAAGCCTCACTTGCCATCTGAGCAGCAAATGGAGTTGACTTACGAGAGCCCTTGAAGCCCACAGTTCCTGCAGATTGCCATGCAATGACGTTACCCTGAGGGTCTGTAATGCTAATGATTGTGTTATTGAACGTAGATTTAATGTGAGCCTGGCCCACAGCAATGTTCTTACGCTCTGAACGCTTTACGCGTGTCTGAACTTGTTTCTTTGCCATGACTCGTCACCTATTTCTTTCCGATTTGCTTACGAGGGCCTTTGCGTGTGCGCGCATTTGTGTGCGTGCGCTGGCCGCGGACAGGCAAACCTTTGCGGTGGCGAAGGCCACGGTAGCAACCAATCTCCATGAGGCGTTTTACATTTTGTGAAACGTCACGGTGGAGGTCACCTTCTACTCGAAGGTTTGTTTGAATGTAGTCACGAAGTTTGCTGAGGTCATCCTCAGAAAGATCCTTAACACGAGTGTCAGGGTTTACATCGCAAGCTTCGAGGGCCTTTTTCGACTGAGAAAGACCAATTCCGTAAATTGAGGTCAATGCGATTTCAATGCGCTTATTAGTTGGGAGGTCTACTCCGACAAGACGTACTGCCATTAGTTATCCTCCTAACCTTGACGCTGCTTGTGGCGTGGGTTTTCGCAAATGACGTAAACCTTGCCATGACGTCTAATAATTTTGCACTTTTCGCACATCTTCTTGACCGAAGGACGAACCTTCATGTTTAACTTCCTTTCGGTAGTATTCCAATATGTGAAAAAACTTACCAGATGGATTCCACATCTGTCGACTCTAAACGCGCCTCTTTGGAATGAGAAAAAGCACATTTGCAAGTCTTGGCAAGAACTAGCGACATTCCTAGGTTTCAGAATCTATAAAAGCGAAGTTCCCACCGGTTTATATAAACGCCCAGCCGCAGGCGGTTATATGCGTGCCTATTTATAGCGGAAAGTAATGCGACCGCGATTCAAGTCGTAGACGCTGAGTTCCACTTTCACCTTATCGCCAGGCAGAATTTTGATGTAATGCATGCGCATTTTGCCTGAGATGTGAGCGAGGATCTCATGTCCGTTTTCTAGCTGTACCTTAAACATCGCATTTGGGAGCGCTTCTAGCACTTCGCCTTCGAGTTCTACAACATCTGCTTTAGACAATTTTCCTCCGTAATAATAAACAAAAAGATGCACGCCACCTAAGCGTGCAACAATATATACTATCAGAAAACAAGGGAATTTGTAAAATTTTTCGAGATTGAATTCACAGCTTTGCTGCGCAAAAGAAATTCTATCATGTTTGTTAGCTTGCAAACGCGCTTGGGCAACCCGTTTTTGCATCTCATGCTGAAATAACGGCAACGACAAGCAAGATTTTCAAATAAACCTCTCTGCAAAAATAATCTTCTGTAAAACTCAGCACTCGCTACATATATATAGATGCATTTCATGGAGCATAATTTAGTTAATGAGGAAAAAGTCGACATTCTTTAGTCTTTATCACCCAAGCTGCGCAATTGTTTATTTTGTGCTTGCAATTTGTGTGGTTATGCTCGCGTTTCACCCTGTGATTACGGCGACTTTTTTCGTGGCGGGTTTTGCCTACAGCCTTTATTTGCGCGGAACAAGCGCGACGGTGCAAAGCCTCAAATGGCAGGTGCCAATGGTTTTTTTGATTGCGGTCGTGAACCCTCTCTTTTCGGCGTCGGGTTCAACCGAACTTTTCAAAATTGGCACGATGGCAATTTATGCAGAAAGCCTCGTCTACGGTTTTTTCATGGGACTCATGCTCGTGGGAATGCTTCTTTGGTTTTCAAATTTGAATAACGTTGTGTCGCAGGAAGGCCTGATGTCACTTTGCGCGGGCGCGATGCCGACTGTGACGCTAATGATTTCGATGGCGATGAGGCTTGTGCCAATGCTGAAGCGGCGCGGAAAAGAAATTAACGACGTGCAACTTGCGTGCACCGCGGCTAACGATGGCAGCAATGCGCTGCACAAAAATGCAAAAGTCATGAGCGTGCTCATGGGCTGGAGCATGGAAGACTCGCTGCAAATGGCCGACTCAATGAAGGTTTCGGGCTGGGGCACGAGCGAGAGACGCACGACCTATGTGCTGCACAGGTTCAGAATGCGCGACGGCATTTTGCTTGCAATCATTTGCATGCTGGGCGCGGTGTGTGCGCTTTTTTGCTGGCTGGCGTGCTCGGCATTTAGCTTTTATCCAACAATTCGCGGCATTGCACTTTGGGCGGGCTATTTCCCAATCGCGATTTTTGCGTTTTTGCCGCTCATCGCGCAAGCACTCACGAGAAATAAATGGAACTAAACATGAATGAAACTGTGATTAAGCTCGAAGATTTTAGTTTTGCCTACCCTGGCAGCGATGCGGTTTCGGTCGGTCCTGTGTCACTTGAGCTCAAGCGAGGCGACTTTGCAATTCTTGTTGGCAAGACTGGCGTTGGTAAAACTACGCTTCTTAAGTCGCTTCTGCCAGAGTCGCCACTAGCAGGAACAAGGCAAGGCACGGCAGAAATTGCGTCGGAAGCGATTGGTTACGTTTCGCAAAGCCCCGAAAATCAGCTTGTATGCGAAAGCGTTTGGCATGAGATTGCGTTTGCGCTTGAAAATCACGGAGTCGAGCGTTCGCTCATGCGACGCCGAGTGGCGGAAGTTTCGCACTTCTTTGGCATCGAGCCTTGGTTTCATAAAAAAGTGACGGAGCTCTCAGGCGGCCAAATGCAACTCGTTAACCTGGCTCGCACGCTTGCAATGGGTCCAGAAGTTCTTCTGCTTGATGAGCCAACGGCTGAGCTAGACCCAGTTGCGGAAAAGAAATTCCTGCACGAGATTTTTAGAATTAATCGCGAGCTAAACATCACAGTTGTGATTGTGACGCACACGCCAGAAGTGATGATTGATTATGCTACCAGGAGTTTTGTGCTCGAAAAGCATGCGCTGCACGAAGTTCCGCTTGAGAATTTTAAATTTGACAAACCGATTGAAACCACATTGCGCAAGTTCGATGATGAGCTTGATGATGTGGTGACGCTTAATGATGCTTATTTTAGATATAGCAAAGACGAGCCTTTCGTTTTGCATGGTGCCGACCTCAATGTGAAGCGCGGGGAAATTCGCGCGATCGTTGGCGGCAACGGGAGCGGCAAGTCAACTCTTCTAAAGCTTGCGGCGGGCATTCACCGTGCCGAGCGCGGGCGCGTTAAAAATGAGGAGGCAAAGTCGCAGGCCTATCTCCCCCAGCATCCAGCGTCGCTTTTCATTTGCGACAGTGTGGCAGAAGAGCTGCGCGAGTGGCAGAAATCTTGTGGCTATTCCGATGCGGAAATTCTTGAGATTGAGAAGGCGGCAAAGCTTGAAGAGCGCGAGGAGCTGCACCCATATGACCTTTCAGGAGGCCAGCAACAAATGCTTGGTCTTGCAAAATTGCTGCTCACGAAGCCGAAGCTTTTGCTGCTCGACGAGCCAACAAAGGGCCTCGACCCCGAAACGAAATGCACCGTTGCGTCGATGATTCTTGATTATGCGAAAAGCGGCGGCACAGTGATTATGGCGACACACGACCTTGCGTTTGCACGTTGCGTTGCCGACACGACGACGATGATTTTCGACGGTCAGGCAACTTGCACCGAGCACAGCGACGAGTTCTTCAAGAACAATTTATTCTTCCGACCAAACGCGAGCTCGTTCACTGAGCTTTTCCAACAAAAGTAGAACTGGCGGAAGCGGAAGACGAAGCGAGATGAAAAACGCATTGATAAAAATAGCCGAGCCGTTGATATTGATAGCCGTTCCTGCGGTTTTGCTCATTTGCGCAATTTTTCAAACAGAGAGCTCAGCGTTTTTGACGTTTGCGGTTGCCATCGGTGGCGTAGCGCTTTTTTTCCTTGGCTTTGAAAACTCAACGCCGCATTTGCGGCAGATTATGCCGACAGCAGTGCTTGGCGCAATCGCTGCAGCAGGCAGAATTTTGTTCGCGCCAATCCCCGACTTCAAACCAGTCTCGGCAATTTGCATCATCTCGGGTATCATCTTCGGGCGCAGAAGTGGCTTCATGGTCGGTGCGCTTGCGGCGCTTGTATCGAACTTCTTCTTTGGGCAAGGACCGTGGACGCCGTGGCAAATGTATTCCTGGGGACTCATTGGCTACGTCGCGGGCGTGCTAAATGACATGGGAGCTTTCGAACACAAGCCAGTGCTTTATGTTTATGCTTTTTTGTCACCTTTGGGCTATGGATTTATTCTTAACAGCTGGTACATCATCGGCTGGGTGCACCCAATCACTTGGCAAACCGCGCTTGCAGCCTACGCCGCAGGTCTGCCGCTCGACTTCATCCACTCAGTCGCAACCGTCACCTTCCTGGCAATTCTCTACGAACCCTGGAAGCGCAAACTCATTCGCATCAAAGAAAAATTCGCCCTCATGTAGAAGAACCCGGCAAGTGCCGGGTTCTTTGAAAAGTTTTGGAGTTTACCAACCTTTGGGTTAGCGATGCGCTACGCGAAATGAAAGAACCCGACCGAAGCCGGGTTCACAAAAAGCGCTACTCATAACATGGATAATCGTGCACAAGGTTGTCGAAGATGAAGCGCGCCTCTTCCTCAAGTTCAAAAACCCCAGAATGGCCATTCCCCATCTCGATGACGAAGGCTGGATCCATAACGGTCTCTTCTTCGTGATCAACTTGAGCTGGAACGTAGGCCAAGTTAACATCGATGACAGGCTGCCCTGCTCCAAGGCAAATCTTGTCCGAATCAAGAAGAATCGAATCTCCATATCCAGTCCCAATTTGGAACTGGTTGAGAATCGACGAGTAAATAAACTCAGCTGACTGACGGTCAACAAAATGACCCCAATTGTAGCAACCGATGACGATTTCGAATCGCTCGAAATAATCCCAATCCTGTTTAATCAGCTCAACACAGCAGGTACTACCATCTTTCAACAAAATCTCATCTCTTCTGATGACGATTTCTTTGCAATTTTTTGTGTACATAATAGTCTCCTTATAAAAGTGAACTTTTAAATATCGGCAACTCGTGACTTTGAATGCAAATGCGAACTCTAAAATACCTCCTTTAGTAATCGACTTGCCTTTTCGCAATAAGCTTCAAAGACAGCGAGTGATTAAGCAATTACCATGTCGGTTTCCCACTCCTTGTCCAAAAACATGCGCTCAGGGACTTCCAATTCCTCAAGGATTTCGTTGATTTGCACTATGTCAAGTGAGCTAAGAGTGTGCTTGTTTTCAGATTTAAATTTTTTGAATTGAGCGAATGTCGCAATCCAAGCCAAAAAGAAAATGGCGATGAAGGCAAGTTGAATGAGTGGCAGAGCCATGATAAACCACCAGATTGCGTTCTCTGGGAACCAATCAACATAGGAATGAACTAGACACCCCACGCCCCATGCAGCTAACCCAACGACAAGAGGGGCAAAAAGCAAAGCAATTACACCCAAGCAACCAGGCGAGCCTGAACTCGGCGAGTTGCTTTTCGCCTTGAAAAACTCAAACAGTATTGATGAGGCACCAATGATGCCAAGGAAAATGTTCCACTCTTCTCCAGCCTTGGGTGCGAAGCCGAACGCCTTTGTCCACAAGGCGTTAAACAAAAGGCGATAACAACTCCTGCAAAGAGGCTGCCAACAATACCCTTAATGAATCCCAAGGGTTCGCGCATCTTCTCAACTAGAGAGACATATTGCTCAATGAAACTACCAAGCCTCTGACCCCTTTTAACATGCATTAGATAAGATTCCGGGTTATCTTTGTCCATCCAACAATCAAATGGGAAAAGCCTGCCCCCGACTGAAATGTCAAAGTGCTTAAGCTCATAATCCTCAAAGTTAGGAAGCTTGTGCCTGTCTCGTTTAAATGAATTTTCGTTTTCCATAAGTTCTGTCCTCCAAAATCAACTTTTTCATAATTTAGCATATTGCAATTTAATTTGCAATATTTTATTGAAACAATTACATAACATTTTTATCATTTTCTTTTTTACAGAAACATTGCAAATTTAAAAATTAGAGAAAATGCTGCGAAGAGAAGTGAAAAGTTAATAGTTATGTAATTTCACATAATGAATGAGAAGATTTCTTTGTTAGTTTGAAACGAAGGAAATTTCTCTAAGAAACGAAAATCTTGACTTAATTAAAAAGCAAGAAAAGGGAGAAAAAGAAAAGCCCGACCGAAGCCGGGTTTGTTAAGAGGCTTATTTTTATGAAGGCAGACTGTGTCTTTAAAAACCTAGGACTACTTTTCTTGGACGTGCGCTACCGAAGTCAATCGTGATTTCGTTAGGAATAGATTCAATAGCGAGCTGATTGGAAGTTTGGCCCCCTGAGGTGACGCAAGCTTCGGTGTCTAGCTGCAAAAGAAAAACAATTTCCTCAGAATCATCACTCTTGTCAATGGTCAATTTCGAGATTTCTGGGATAGAAATATTTCTAAATGCACCGTTAAAAATCTCGGAGTCTGACCAAACAAAATAGCTTGAGCTATCCCTATAGCTTTTAAGGTCGAAATAAAAAGATTCAGAATTCAGGGACTAGACTAGCTCAACATTTCTCTCCCACTTTTCAAGATCAACGTTTTTGTACTGATTAAAAAAGTGATGAATGTACTCTAATTTCGCCTCATGAAGATAGCAGAGCAAATTCTCCCTGTCGAACCTGTACTTTATCGAAGTGCCGAAGCCGAAGAAATCGTCAAATTCATTTCGGCGACTATCATCACCGATAAACAATTTTGACTCCCCTATTCCGTTATCGACGATAATCTTCAAATCCATACTGACAAATTTAGAGGGAATTTTAACTACATGGGAAATCATTGCGTAACCTCCGCAACCTGGAATCTAATACTTTAAAGAATTAGTTCTTATTAGTACATTATAAACTGCCGATGAATAAGCTCGAGTGCAGCAGAAACACTAGAAATTTATTGGCTTCCCAGTTGAAAAAGTTGCGCAATTCTTTGGTGGGAAAGTAAATTAACAACTTGCGTTCGCTCTAAAAACTATCAAAATCAATTGAGCATTGATAAATGCAAACAAAGCAAACAAGTAAAAGCCCAATAAAAGAAGTAGCACAAAAGTCCAGCGTGTTATAATTCATATTACTTCATACAAAATCATATTAAATCGCAATAATTCATTTATATATGAAAGGGTCATCATGATCAATCAAGATAACGACAGATGGATAGGGATCGAGGAAGCCTCTAACTATCTAAACGTTAACAAAGACACAATTAGAAATTGGATAAAAAAAGAGAACGGGATTCCTGCACACAAGGTTGGCAAACTGTGGAGATTCAAAAAAACGGAAATTGACGCTTGGGTTACTAACAAAAAGTTTGACAAGAACGGGAACTAAACCATGCCATCAAATCTTTCTTCAGACATGCTAAACCACTTGCGCCGGACAAGCAAACTCACCGAAACCTCAATGGACCCACTTCTTCGGAAGCAAACTGGAAGCTACTACACCGATTTAGAGCTAACCGAGAATATGATGGCTGAACTAACGGCAGCCATTAGACAAACAGAAAACACAAAGGAGCTATGGGAGCAAAGTTTCTTAGAGCCCTGCGTGGGAACCGGAAATTTTGTATTCTCATACATAAATAACGTTGCACGGCAAGACATTACAATTGAACAAGCAAGAGAGTTACTGGAAAACATCTATGTTTCGGACATAAATCAAAACGCCCTAAGTCAATACAAAAAATCTCTAAAAATAATTGCCGATTACAAATGGGGAATAAACTTAAGTGAAAATTATTTCAAAAATCATATAGGAAAGGGGCTCCTTTTCGATATATCGCTCAAAAAACAACAATACATACAACTCTCCGAAGTTTTTCCGAGAACTGTAATCAAAAATGGATTTGACATTGTGGCTACAAATCCACCATATAAAAACCTAAAGGCAGAAAAAAAACACTATAACAAAACGGAGGAATACGAAAAAGATCAAGAACTATATTCCGAAATCACCGCTATCGCAAGAAAACGATTCCATTACACTTCAAGCGGCATCCTTAACCTGTACAAGCTATTTGTAGAAGAAATTATTGACGAATATTCTAACAAAGATGCTTTTATTAGTTTACTAATACCTGCCTCAATTCTTACGGATAAGACATGCAGCAAATTAAGGTCTCATATACTGCTAGACAACAAATTAATCTCCGTCAAGTGCATTAAAGAAAATAACAATTTTGTAGATGCGAAACAAGCCTTATGCACAATGTTGATCAAAAAAGGAGAAAAAACATCAAGGATTTCCGTCACTAAAGACTTTGCAACAGAACCTGAGCGTTCTATTAGGGTTAACTTAAACGACGTTATCAACGAAAAGTCACAAAACCCAATAATTGCGCTGAATGAAACCGAATACAAAACCTTAAAACGTCTTAAGGAATGCCCAACAGTAAAAGATTTGCCTTTTATAACAAACTCTCGGGGGGAATTGGATTTAACAATAAACAAAAAACAAATTACTCAAAAGACAACAGAATATAAACTGGCAAGAGGAAGGGATATAAGGTTCTACGAGTTCTACGAATCGACAAGTTCTGATTATGTTGATTCCAGCTTTGTTCAGAAAAGCGCAAAGAAAAAATACATAGAAGAAGAAA
>JAUMVS010000294.1:639-1907 GCA_030530045.1 Phoenicibacter congonensis | reverse complement strand
GTAGTGCGCCTTGTCTGTCTCACACGTCCCCTGCTGTCATACAGTGTCAGCGAGTATAGCAGTGTTCCGTCGGAGGCGGCCGTAATACTTCCCGTCTGCTGTCCGTTGACGTTGACGCTGCTGTTTACGGATACGGGAGAGAAACTGCTGCCGACAGCACTGCTCAGGAATGAGTAGTCATCATAGTAGTTGGCTATCTCCAGTTGTGGATCAAGGATTGTCCCAACATCATCTAACAGATAACCTGTTTCGGCAAAGCCTGTCGAACCCGTTGAGAAAGTAGCTACCGGCAGGGATGAGGATATGGATGACATAGGACACAGACTACATGTTCCCTGAACAGCGAGCCTGCCATAACCGTCGTAGTAGAAATAACGGTATCTACCTTTCTCCCGAAGCATCGCATCCTGCATATATGTAAGGCGGTTGGCTGCGTCGTACCAGTATTGGGCGTATTGGCAGCCGGGCTGCCGCTCCCAGATGACATTACCCCGGTTGTCATAACGGTATTCGTAGGAGAGTTGCTCAGGCTGAACGGAATTATATCCAGGCAACAAGACGAAGCGCAGTTGCCCGAGATCGTTATAGACATAATAGGTGTCGGAATTAGAACCTCTGCGTTCAAATACCTTCAGTCCCCTCATGTCCTTGAAGATTGTTACGGCATGCCCGTCCTCATCTGTCGTTACCTCCCCTTCAAGAGTGTTTGCTGGATAATATGATGACGAATAAACATAGCCTCCTGAGTTAATTAGGTATCTGCGCACCTGATTACTACTGTTTGATACATACTCCGTGGACTTACAAGCGCCAGGTGAGGCATGCCATGACTGTCCAGCATTCGTCAGTGATATTTGCCGCCCCAAGGCATCATAGCTGTTGTCAACATGGGCATAGTCGTTACCGTAAGCGGAAGAGGATTGTTGTTGAAAGGTATTTGCACTCATGTTGGTCGGAACGGAAGTTCCCGTCACAGGCATCCACTTCGCCTGTTCCCGACCAAGCATGTCGTAGGTCTGCAAGGTATATACATAGTTGCCGTCGATATTTGCAGAGCCGTCGGCTGTCAGACTGGGGCGTCCCAATCCGTCATAGTACTGTATCACCTTCATATTCCTAAGAGAATCCTCTTCAGTATTAGGGTCAAACTCACCCCAGTAGTCGTAAGCATCCAACATGTTGACGGTCACCACATCGTTGTCATGGTAATGATAGCGGCGGATAATGCATTCGGCGCTGTCCTGAACATCTGTAAGACGTCCGAAGTC
>JAUMVS010000294.1:0-602 GCA_030530045.1 Phoenicibacter congonensis | reverse complement strand
ATCTCATTATTGTTTGGATACTTTATCCATTCAAGACCTTTCAGGGGAGTAAACATATAATTGGATTCCTGCATGTATGTGGAATTGTCAGAACCATCACGATAATGCGTAATTCTATTTGGGTTAGTCTCATGAATATATTTACGCCATCCTATACGGGTAAGGGGACCTCCGGAAGCCTGATAATCTTTAAGGGACATCATTGGTGTATAGGAAAGATATCTCACTATGGTATCACAGGAATTATCGGGATTGATCCTCAACTGTGCCTTGGGCAACGGATGACCCTGAGGGAATGTCGCATATTCGGTCTTTACTCCAGAGGTGAGCGTTCCATTATAGTAGTTCATCTCCCCGATTGGCTGAAGGCTGAAATACTTGGTTATCAGGGGGTACTGCACAGAGTTCTGGGAAGACGGATATAAGTATTCCTTTCTGATAGTGTTACCACCCCTTTTCATGGTCTCTGAAGTCAGTAGTCTTGTCATTGTCTGATGGGTGTATGGATAAGAAAGATGATATATTTGGTTAGTCTTATTGTATTGTCTTGTTGTAACTACTTGTCCGCCGGAGTAATAGGTTATGGTGGTGTCTGCCACCAC
>JAUMVS010000293.1 GCA_030530045.1 Phoenicibacter congonensis | reverse complement strand
AATCATAAAAAGTAATCGTCGAAAGCGGACAACCGGGAAATGCCGCTGATCCGCTCTTATTATACAGATCATTGTCTATCAGAAGACTCGTCAGCTTCGTGCAGTTTTCGAATGAGCCGGCGCCTAAGTTTTTAACGCTCTCGGGGATAACAACACTTGTAATGCCGGTCCCCTTAAACGCGCGCTCTCCAATCGAACTTATCTCACCGAGGAAAGTAACACTTGCCAGATTTTTAACACTTAAAAACGCGCTGCTTCCAATGTCAGTAACACTGCTCGGGAAAATGATGCTTGTTAGAGGTGTGTAAGAAAAAGCGCCGTCGCCTATGATCTCCAAACCGTTAAGTAAAGTCACGGATGTTAGAAGCACGCAGCTGGAGAAAGCGTATTCGCCAATCGCCTTTACACTTCCCGGGATCGATATACTCTTAATGCCATTTGAAGCAAAAGCATAATTGCCAATCCTGGTCAAACTGTTGGGCAGCGAAATGCTTGTTACACTTTGACACGTGGTAAAAGCATTATTTCCGACTGCTGTAACACCGTCAGCGATAACGATCTTCTGAATAAAATTTCTATAGTCATACCACGGAGTCTTAGTGTAGTCGGAATAATCAGGCATAGTTCCGGAACCTGAAATCGTCATCACTCCGGATTTGAGCTGCCAGGATACACCGTTGCCGAAATCATCACCTACCGTTAATCCGGCAAGATAAGATCTGGTGCTTATTGTCAGATCTTTGGAATCAAACGACTCTAGTGTTTCAAAATCGTAGATATACCTGGTGCTCGAATAGCTGGTTTTAAAGACATAACCTTTAGTGACGCTGCCTTCAGAACATCCGACCAGAAACAACTGATCGGGATATCCTACTGTCCCCAGGTCACAGTTTGTTACATCGACCATATAGTTCTTTCCGTCTCCCATTTTGACAATATTCCACATATGTCCTCCGCCGGGAACATCACCGGAAGCAAGGATGCAGGATATGTCTGTGTTAAAGGAAGAAAGATCGCACAAATATTTAAATGCTTTGGAATAGCCTTCACATACTACATTAGTAGATGAATCCCCATCAAAGACAGAGATAAGCTGCCAAGGATCTCCATAAGGAACCGCCCCACCTGCCGCAGCGTGATCATAACTGACAAAGTCGCATATCTTTGTGCGGTAATATACAAGCTTATCGTAGTCAGTCTTATTCTTAACAGTGTTGACTATGGAATTTGCAGTACTCACCGCTGTATTAACACGTGTGATCTTAGTCGTGTCCGTAACATATTGTCCGGCTGAATATGCTTCGGCGACAGTAAACCTTACTGTTATCGGGCCGCCATAATAAGCCTTCCAGCCGGAAATCGAATAATGTCTTGCGCCAATTGAGGGTCTGGATAATGAAATTGCACTTTCTACTGTCTTATCGTACCAGTATAATTCAAAAGCCAGATCCGCCAACAGCGCATTATGAAGATCTTCTAAAGAAATCTTCAATCTGTTGAACATCGCTAAAAAAGCTGCATCAGTGACTTTATTATTTACAACAACAGCACTTACTCCAAGCTGACTGGCTGTACACTCTGTTGTTTCAAGTCCCAATTCACTTAAAGACACTTCAAACACCGTAGAAGTTGCTTTTCCTTCAGCAACCTGCTTAAGTCTGGGCTTCAGTGAATCATAGATTATCTTGTTATAACCGGTAAGTCTGCTACCGCTGGATGCATAGAGTGCGCGGCGGGTATTCTGCTTATAAAGCTTGCTCTCTGCAAATTGCTTGAAAAGCTCGTCATTATCAGGTTCTCCATCCTTTTGGGTGGAAATAGGCTCTCCGTTAGCAGGAATAGCAGTAAGTCCCGTAGGTTTATCTTCATCCGATTCGGGCACACTGCTTTCGGGAACAGAAGGCTCGGTCTCAGAAGACTCCGTGGGCTCTG
>JAUMVS010000292.1 GCA_030530045.1 Phoenicibacter congonensis | reverse complement strand
TCGGCTTTACAGGACTGAAGCAGTTCGGTGACGAGATGGAT
Organism: Phoenicibacter congonensis; assembly: GCA_030530045.1. Lineage (GTDB taxonomy): Bacteria > Actinomycetota > Coriobacteriia > Coriobacteriales > Eggerthellaceae > Phoenicibacter > Phoenicibacter congonensis_A. Next base: position 1,894 of record JAUMVS010000292.1, on the reverse strand, counting down.
GAAATCCGCCGGACATTCACGCCGGAATTCCGCAACCGCCTGGATGCCATCATCAGCTTCAAACCCCTGGATATGGATGTCATCCTCCGGGTGGTTGACAAGTTCCTGTTACAGCTTGAAGACCAGCTCAGCCTCAAGAAAGTGGAAGTCATCTTTACGGATGGTCTCCGCAACATGCTGGCAAAGAAAGGCTTCGATCCAATGATGGGTGCCCGCCCGATGCTCCGGCTCATCCAGGACCTCGTCCGGAAAGCCCTAGCAGATGAACTGCTGTTCGGACGGCTGGTTGACGGCGGGAAAGTCACTGTGGATGTCGGGAAAGGTGAAGAAGTCCGCCTTGTCTTTGACGATGACAGCAAAACGCCGGAAAAAACCGGCAGCACAGCATCCCGAACCCTGCATTAAAACGGGAAAACCGGCTGTCCCAGCTGCACCACCGCCAGCATCAGTACGGTAGTGGTGTTTTTTCCAGCCGTTTTCATCCAAGGTCAAACAAAGATTCTTGTCCTAGACGGTGAACCCATGCAAAATAGGCGGCAACAGGAGGAAGCTGGGCACCTGCGGTGCCATCGGCTTTCCGGTTGGATAATTTACAGGAAGACTTTTACCATGCCAACACATACCATCACGCTTCGCAATGGCATCGAAATGCCAACCCTGGGCCAAGGCACCTGGTTCATGGGTGAATCCTTTTTTGAGAAGAAAAACGAAATCGCCGCCCTGCAGCACGGCATCGACATCGGTCTGACCCTGATTGACACCGCAGAGATGTACGGCAATGGCGGTGCGGAGAAAGTCGTCGGTGAAGCCATTGCAGGAAGACGTGACAAGATATTCCTTGTCAGCAAGGTCCTGCCAAACCATGCCAGCCTGCGGGGCACGGTCAGGGCGTTTGAAGACAGCCTGAAACGTCTGAAAACAGATTACCTGGATATGTACCTGCTGCATTGGCGTGGCGGTTATTCACTGGAGGAAACCTTTGAAGCCCTGGAAAAACTGCGGCAAGAAGGCAAGATCCGCTCTTGGGGTGTCTCAAACTTCGATACCGATGATATGCAGGAAGCTGAAGAATATGACCCGGATGGCAACTGTTGCATCAACCAGGTGCTCTACAACCTCGGTTCACGGGGCATTGAATGGGCCCTGATTCCATGGCAGAAAAAACGCAATATCCCTGTGATGGCTTATTCCCCGCTGTACCAGACCCGCCTGCTGAGGTCCAGTGGCCTGGTGCGTATCGCACAGGAACTGTCCATCACACCGGCCCAGCTGGCACTGTCCTGGCTCCTGCATCAGGGAACGGTCCCTATACCTAAATCATCCAACGCACAGCGTATCGAGGAAAACCGCAAGGCATGGGATATCGAACTTTCCCAAGAAGTCCTCAGGGAACTGGACCGGGTCTTCCCGCCACCAACCCATAAGATGCCTCTCGATATCCTTTGACAGGTCAATCAAGGGGCGACATCTTCCAGTTGCCCCGTGGCAGCCATTTCATGGATCAGGCGGATGATATCCACATCCGCCGCTTCCCATGCTGATTTCAGGAAACCATTGTATTTTGCTTCGGGTCCTTCGTCCGATACCGTATTCTCATAGATGAACCGTACAAACAGCCGCTGGTTGAACGGTTCTTCCAATGTCACCACCAAAGAAGTCGATGGCATATCACCCTGCGCTGGGATGTCAAAGACGATTTTTTCCATATGGGTGCAGGTGACCTTGTCCTGGAAACTGAATTTCCCATAATCCAATGAACGGTGATAGGTTCCCATCAATTCAGTGACATCACATTTTTCCAGGTGGGGGATAAATAGGGTTGGTTCCTGCACCCACCTCAACAACCCTTTCCAGACCTGTTCCCTGGCAAGGATCTGTGCCTGGGGATGATCGA
>JAUMVS010000291.1 GCA_030530045.1 Phoenicibacter congonensis | reverse complement strand
AGATTCTCAGCTATAGCCTGACGTGACTCGTCATATCCGGCATTGGACATATATCCATGAAGTTTCATCGATTCAGTATTGTTGATAACATCGATCATGGATTTGTTCATTGCTGCAGGAGTAGGCGTGCTGGGATTGCCCAGGCTGAAGTCGAAAACATTTTCCGCACCGTACTGCTTGATCATTTTCTTGCCTTCTTCAAACATAGCTCTGAGTGTAGAACCGGTTGCAAGAAGTCGCTGCATTTCTTTAGAAATAACTTCCATAATATATCCCTCTTTTAATAAAATTTTCTTCAGCCATTTTAGAAAAAATCAGAGCCTGTTATATGCCCTGTCAGATTTCATGCTCATCAGGCACAAATATAAATGGCTGTGTATCATCATCGTAGATGCATGATACTTTAACGCATAAAAGTGTTAAAGTGAATGTAGGGAGATTATATTACCCTTTTAATAAAAAAGCAAGTCCTAACAGACATAAGGTTGTTATTTAATTTTCTGTATATTATAATGAGCTCGTCTGAGAGCGTCGGAGGTGCTTCGGCTGCCGACAGGCGAAATATAAGAAATATAGTGAATTTAACTCCGGCTGTACCGGATATACGGAGGGCAGCTTAACATGAGGATTTTGGATATGAAGAAAATAATAGCAATGATATTGTGTGCGGCATTTTGCGCGTTCTGTCTGGCCGGATGCGGCGAGACGCAGCCTGTGGAGGAGGAAACAACCATAATTGAAAATGATGCGGCTGTAGTAGGAACATGGACCGAAAGTAATTTTGATTCCGGATATACATTTAATGCAGACGGAACAGGCAAGGATCTGTTCTGGGATCTGTCCTTTAGTTACACAGCACTGGATGGAGTTATCACTATTACATATGATGATCAGACATATGCATCTGATAAATATACATATACGATAGGTGAAAACAGTATCTCCATGGCTCGTCAGTCAGACGGAGGAACTTATACATATACGAAGAATTAGATCAATGGTCAGTAAATATCTGCTATTGGACAAGCAAATCCCTCGGCGGATATTTAATGATAATTGTGATGAAGATGGGTTAGTTGTGCCGACGCTGTTATGGCGTCGGCATATTGCGCCAATGGCGCGGAAATGGGGTATAAATGAATTCAATACTTGCTGCAGCCTCAATAGGGAGTCTGCTTGACATGACATTTGCGGGATTTGACATGGGTGCGTTCCGAGCATTCGGGAGCATCAGCTGTGAGTTCCTGAATTGGGTTGCCAAGGCATTTACAACCATGGGAACTGTAAGCTTTACAGTTATGATCGCACTTCTGGGAGTGCTCCTTATATTCTTTAAGAGAACCAGAAGACTGGGATTTGCAATAGTATTTGCTGTTATTATCGGAACAATATTAACAAATGTTATCGTAAAACCATTGACTGTCAGGGTAAGACCGTATAATACGCTGCAGGCGGTTCAGGATTATTTCGGCTGGTATACTAATGCAGGTATGCTGTCGGAGAGCGATTATTCATTCCCTTCCGGTCATACAACGGCAGCAATGGAACTGGCTGTAGTATTATGTATCTGTCATGCCCGTGACGGCAAGAAGAAGATAGCGTGGATATTCCCGCTGACCGCGCTGTTAGTCGGATGCTCAAGGATCTATCTCATGGTTCATTATGCGACAGATGTTATAGCAGGTGTGATCATAGGTCTTATAGCAGGTATAGTCGGATATGCTTTAAGCTGTCTGGTTGTAAGAAAGCTTAACCCGGACAAGGGATTTGGACATATAGATCTGGAGAGAGTATTTGCTGACAAACGCTGCGGCAGGCTGACTTCTAAGCAGGTAGCACCGGCTCTTATATGCACGGGTCTTATAATATATCTGATAGCCTTTATTCCGCTGATAAGACCTGCCGAGGACGTCTTAAGATGTGCATACGATGGCGATTATAAGTGCTATAATG
>JAUMVS010000290.1 GCA_030530045.1 Phoenicibacter congonensis | reverse complement strand
GGGGCAGCTGGTGACCATCAATGTAGGGCTGCGGTACTGGTCCTTTATCGACTGGAGTCCCGCTTGGATGGCCACTTCTGGAATGCCCCCGGCGGGACTCGCGGGACCGTTGACCATTGAGAGCCTGCTTTATGTACTGGGTTTGCAGAAAGCGGCGGAGGTACTGGACTATACGGACAGGCCGGATACCGCTCAGGAGTACCGAAACCGGGCAGAGGCGGTTCAAGCAGCAATTCGTACTTTCTGCTGCAATGAAAGTGGGTTCTACATGGATAGCCCCGGCATACCCATGTATAGCGTCCACAGTCAGGTGTTTGCTATTCTGACCGACACGGTGTCTGTTGAGGAGGGTAAACGCCTCCTGGCCGATGCGCTGGATGAGCCGGGCAGATTCGCTCAGTGCTCTATTTCCATGTACTTCTATCTGTTTCGGGCGCTGGAGAAAGTCGGACTCTATGAGCGGACCGCAGAACTATGGGATTTGTGGCGGGATATGCTGAAAAGCCATCTGACCACCTGCGTGGAAAACGACACCGACCAGCGCAGCGACTGCCATGCATGGGGTTCTCTGGCGCTCTATGAATTACCCGCCGTTATTCTGGGCGTACGCCCGATGGCACCGGGGTTCGAAACGGCTGTTATTCAGCCGGTTCCGGGTATCTTGACCCATGCGGAGGGAACTGTTGTCACCCCAAAGGGCTCCGTTACGGTAAAGTGGGCAAGGCGTGGTGATAGAAAAATAGAGTTCGACTATGCGGCACCCCCCGGCATGCGCGTGGATACTTCTTCTGGAAAATTCCACTGAGAAAACAAAAGGATGAATAGGAGGATCGGTTTATGGCACTGTTTCAAAAGAAAGGAGCCTGCGTTATAGGCGTTGCCGTAATCGCCTTGATGATCATTGCCTCTTTTGCAGATATGGCAATTTCAAACAGCTTGTTCAATTTGGAAAGCGGGTTTGGAAATTTCCTTGCGGCCTATGGGGAATATGCGGGCCTTTTTATCGGGGCCATTGACGTGGCTCTTCTGCTGATGAGCGCAGAAAGAGCAAAGCCCCTGCGCATGGTTCTCCGATACATATTTGCGCTGCTGGTTCTGTTTTTCAACGGCGCTTATAGTCTGGGAGAAGTAAAGCAGTTCATGCCGCAGCACTACGGAGTGAGTGCGGCGGCGGAAATTGCGTTGGCTGCTACAGCTTTTGCAGCCGTCCTTTTTGCCGCGCGGAAAGCTGATAGAGGAATGCTGTTCCGTGTGGGAATGGTACTCTGTCTTGCAACCCTGTTTGCTCCCATCGTGACCAATCTGATAAAAAGCCCATGGGCGAGGCGCGTTATCGCACCATTGTTGTGACGGAAGGACTCCCCTTCCAGAATTGGTGGCAGACAAGTACAGCGCTTCGAGACCAGTTCACGGCCTTGGGCGTTCCGAAGGAAGAATTCAAGTCATTCCCCAGCGGCCACACAAGCGAAGCAGCGCTGACAGTCCTGCTTGCTTTATTGCCTGCGGCAATCCCCCAAAAGTAGACCTTCCTGCCCTGCGTAAGTGTGCATTGTCTTATGGGAAACGGAGGGAATTGGTATGACTTCAAAAATGCTGTTGGAGCAGTATATGGCAGAACGCCATGCTCTTGGATTTGGTCTGAAAACGGATGAAGGCTGTATCCGGCGCTTTCTCCGGGATTTCGCTGAGCCTGATGACGGGGTGCTCTCATTTACAAAAGAATATGTTCTAAACCATATCGGAAACAGATTGAACGTGCAAACCAATACCATCCTCAGAGATGTTAGCGCAATTAACGGATTTCTCGATTTTGCGATCCGCAAAGGACATACAGCATACAAAATTCCTCCAAAATCTCTTCCGAAAGAGAATCTTAATTTTAGAGCCTATATTTTTACTGATGATGAAATTGAGCGAATGCTGATTGCAGCAGATCATGTACCATTTACGGAG
>JAUMVS010000289.1 GCA_030530045.1 Phoenicibacter congonensis | reverse complement strand
ACCGAAAGTAACAGAATTTAAACGCGATAAAGAAACAAACTTGACAGTGCATGACTAAGATTTTATATTGACGCTAACAAAAAAAGAACTGTGCCTTTACGGTACAGAAAATCATCAGTGAAAGGACTGATAACAATGGCAAAGATTCTCGGTATTGACTTGGGCACTACCAATTCCGCGATGGCAGTTATGGAAGGCACCACGCCTGAAATCCTGGTCAATGCGGAAGGCGATCGTACCACCCCTTCTGTTGAGGGCTTCCGTAAAGACGGTGAGCGTGTGGTAGGTAAGGCTGCAAAGAACCAGGCAGTTACCAATCCCCACAACACGGTTTCTTCTGTAAAGCGTTTCATTGGTCGTTCCTACAACGAAACTCAGGAAGAGCAGAAGACCGTTTCCTACAAGGTTGTTTCCGGTAAAGGCGGTCGTGCGGTTATCGACATTGACGGCAAGGAATACACGCCCGAAGAGATTTCCGCAATGGTGCTTCAGAAGATGAAGAACGATGCTGAAAAGCGTTTGGGCGAAACCATCACTCAGGCCGTCATCACCGTTCCTGCATACTTCAACGATGCTCAGCGTCAGGCAACGAAGGACGCCGGCAAGATTGCTGGCCTGGATGTTCTGCGTATTGTGAACGAGCCGACGGCTGCTGCTTTGGCTTACGGCCTTGACAAGGTGAACAAGGACGAAAAGATTCTTGTCTTCGACTTGGGCGGCGGTACATTCGATGTTTCCATCCTTGAGTTGGGCGATGGCGTTTTCGAAGTTGCAGCAACCAATGGCGATAACCACTTGGGTGGCGATGACTGGGATCAGCGCATTATCGATTGGCTTGCTGACAAGTTCCAAAGCGATCAGGGCGTTGATCTGCGCAAGGACCCCATGGCTCTGCAGCGTTTGAAGGAAGCTTCCGAGCGCGCGAAGATGGAACTTTCCGCAACCAGCCAGACCAACATCAACCTGCCTTACATCACCATGGATGCAACGGGCCCGAAGCACTTGGATTACACGCTGACCCGCATTGAGTTCGAGCGCATTACCAAGGACCTGCTGGAGCGCTGCAAGGTTCCGGTAGAGAAGGCTTTGAAGGATGCCGGTATGCGTGCTGGTGAGCTGGACGAAGTCATTCTGGTTGGCGGCTCCACGCGTATGCCCGCTGTTCAGGAGCTTGTTGAGCGCTTGACCGGCAAGAAGCCGAACATGTCCGTGAACCCCGATGAGGTTGTAGCAATGGGCGCAGCTGTTCAGGGCGGCGTTTTGTCCGGCGACGTTGAGGGCATTGTCCTTCTGGATGTTACCCCGCTTTCCTTGGGCGTTGAGACTTTGGGCGGCGTCATGACCAAGATGATTGATCGTAACACCACCATTCCTGCACGTAAGACGGAGATTTACTCCACTGCGGCCGACAACCAGACCGCTGTTGAGATCCACGTTCTGCAGGGCGAGCGTCCTATGGCAGCCGACAACAAGACGCTGGGTCGTTTCCAGCTGACTGGCATTCCTGCTGCTCGTCGTGGCGTTCCTCAGATTGAGGTTACGTTCAACATTGACTCCAACGGCATTGTGAACGTTTCCGCTAAGGACTTGGGCACGGGCAAGGAACAGCAGATTACCATTAGCGGCTCCACGGCTTTGTCCGATGATGAAGTTGATCGCATGGTGAAGGACGCTGAGGCTAACGCTGAAGCCGATGCAAAACGCAAGGAAGAAGTTGAGGTTCGCAACAACTGCGACAGCTTGGCTAACGCAACCGAGCAGACCATCAGCGAAATTGGCGACAAGCTTCCTGAAGACATCAAGAAGGATGCTCAGGATGCTATCGCCGAGGCACGCAAGGCTCTGGAAGGCACCGACCTTGATGAGATCAAGGCTGCTCAGGAGAAGCAGCACCAGGCTGGTTACAAGCTGGCAGAGGTTGCTTACTCCGCCGAGCAGGCACAGGGAGGTGCTGCAGGTGCTGCAGGTGC
>JAUMVS010000288.1 GCA_030530045.1 Phoenicibacter congonensis | reverse complement strand
TTCGCGCTCCCAGGGTTCGCTTCCGGATGCGTCGCCATCGGAAAACTAACCCTTGGCGCGAACCCACGGCCAGTCTTTATCTTGATACCTGCAAATTGGGGACGATGAGTTCTGTGCGGCCGAATAAAAATGCACTCGTACCGGCGAAAACGAACGAAGGGGTCATCAAGAAATTGCTAGCAAATTGAAGAATTCACGACGATTGCGATTGTGCCATCGTCGATGCAAATGAGAATTGGCTCGTCAGTTGTTTCGTTAGAAAGGCCAAGCGATGGATGCTCCGTAACTTTTGCGTCATCGCTTTCCCACTTGAGACCGCGAATGAAGAGACCTTCCACCTGCCCATCTAAATGCATAACGGAAACGGTAGTTCCAGGCGCAACCTCATATCCATTGCGAGTCACGCGAAGCGCGGGTTCGCCATTCTCAGTCGTCGTCTTAATTTTTTCTGCAAGAACTGCCTGGTCGGACGCCACATTATCATCGCTGCACAATGGGGACGATGAGTTATTTTCATCGCCTTCTTCATCGCTGCACAATGGGGACGATGAGTTATTGTCATCGCTTTCTGCATCGCTGCACAGTGGGGACGATGAGTTGTTGTCGCACGCTTCCGCATCCTCTTCAAGAACGTCAGCTTCCCAGGCTTTTCCGCCCTTGAGCAGGAAGACCGTCTCGTCCATGCCGACGAAAACGACCTGCAAACCGCGGCGAGCGGCGCTTCCGCCGATGCGAAGGTTCGAGAGCGTGTGGTCGAGGCGCCTGCCGAGCGCGCCAAAAACGTAGACGCGGTCGTAGGAATAGGCCAGCAAGCGGGTCATTGTTAGCTGAAAATCGGAGTCGTCCTTTTCGACCGGGAACTTCACCGCGTGGATGCCCTTCGGCTCCCATCCGAGCGAGTCGAAATCGCCGAGGACGATGTCGGCGCGGCGCCCGATGCGCTCCAGGTGCGCGTAGCCGCCGTCAACAGCCATGACGTAGTCGAACAGACCCTTCTCGTCCATCGAGCGAAACGCGCGCTCGTTAAAATCGCTTGAACAAACAATTACCGCAGTGTTCACAAAAGCCCCCTGTTAGCACTCAATTTGGTGGGTGTTGCCAGTCATTTGCACGTAAAACGCCTTGTCGTCCTGCCACAAAAAATGCGGCTTGCCCGAAATCATGACGGTGTAACGAAAGCCGTAGCCGCCGCACTTCATCGACGGCGCATAGCGGCGCTCGGTAACGCGGTCGACGCGAAATCGCCGCCCCGACTCGAGAATAATCTCAAGCGGCGTGATGACGCCCTGGTCGCTGTGATGCGCAATCACTTCGACGTAGCATTTTCCGTTTTGGTCAACTTCTCCCATGCGTAAATTATAGCCGCTAACTCGTCTTTTGCGGAAACGGCCGCACCCTTTCTTGCGGGCCAGTCGGTCTCGAAAAGCATCTGCGCGCGAGGGATTTGTCGCGCGATTTCGGCGCCGTTTTTGGTCGCCAACATTCGGAAAAAAGACAGCCGTCCTTGATGCATTTTTGCAACGTCGCAAAGTCGTCGTTAAACCAGTGATAAATCAAAATGCAGTTTTCAAGACATCCCGCTTTTGACAGAAATTCATGCGTTCTGCCTGCGGTTTTGCAAGAATGAATTGACATGATTTTTGGTTTCTTAGCGGAATTAGCCGCTTCAGAGACCGCCCTCGCAACCCTCTCAAACGCAGCCACCTGAGCTTCTTTCTCATTTTCAGAAAACCTCTTCGAGAAATCCAGGCCAACTTCCCCAATAAATCTCGTTATGCCACAAAGCTGCTCAAACCTCTCAACATCCGCGTCTTGCACATACCAAGGATGCAGCCCCAAGCCCACTTTCAATAACTCATCGTCCCCATTGTGCACTGCTGCACAGAACTCATCGTCCCCATTGTGCAGTTCATCATTTCCGCAGGTAAACGCGCATTTTTTGCGCTCCGCACACAACTCATCGTCCCCAAT